>DASTYT010000049.1 GCA_035764725.1 Candidatus Methylomirabilota bacterium
TCGGATGGCCGCGAAATGTGGCGACACTTTGGCGGCAAAGCCCCTGGAAGTCAAGGGGGAGCTTGGCCGCGACGGCCTGCTCGGCTATCATCCTCGCGATGCGATCCGGCTATGGGCGTCCGACTCCCTCAGAAAACGCCGAGCTCACGCATATCGGTCCCGGCACACCGGCCGGCGAGCTGTTCCGGCGCTACTGGCAGCCGGTCGGCCTCGCGCCCGCTCCCGGTGATCGCCCCCGCCCCCTTCGGGTGCTGGGTGAGGACCTGGTGCTCTTCCGCGACGGCCATGGCCGGCCGGGGCTGCTCGACGCGCACTGCTGCCATCGGGGCACCTCGCTGGAGTACGGGCGCGTGGAGGCGGACGGCCTCCGCTGCTGCTATCACGGCTGGCTCTTCGACGTCGAGGGCCGCTGCCTCGAGCAGCCCTGCGAGCCGGCCGAGAGCACATACAAGGATCGGGTGTTCCAGCCCGGTTATCCGTGCCGCGAGTACGGCGGGCTCGTGTTCGCCTACATGGGACCGCCGGATCGCATGCCGCTGCTGCCGCAGTACGACCTCGTGGAGGAGGGGGAAGGCGTCGTCATCGCCGACGCCACCAGCTACGGGCTCGGCGGTGGGGAGATCCTGGGCTGCAACTGGTTGCAGATCTACGAGAACGTGATGGATCCCTTTCACGTGGCGGTGCTGCACTCGGTGTTCAGCGGCGGGCAGTTCTCCGACGCGCTCAACCTGCAGCCTCGGGTGTCATGGGAGGAAGCGGACGCCGGCGTGCGTTCCACCCAGGATCGCGCGCTCCCGGATGGACGGCTGTTCCGGCGGGTGACGGAGATCCTGCTGCCCAACATCCGCATCGTGCCGAGCGTGGCGGCGGGCGAGCCCGACGAGGGCTTCGAGCGCGCGCGCCACATCGGCTGGATCCTGCCCATCGACGACACGCACACCCGCATGTACTCGCTGCTCCGCGTGCCGCTGCGCGATGGCGAGCCCGTGCTGCCGCCGCGCGCCCGGCACGGCGGCAAGCTCTGGGCCGAGCTCAGCGAGGAGGAGCATCACCGGATGCCCGGCGACGAGGAGGCCATCGTCAGCCAGGGCCCGATCGCCATTCACGCCGACGAGCACCTGGCGTCGTCCGACCGCGGCGTCATCCTGACCCGCAAGCTGATCGCCCGGGCCATCGCCGCCGTCCGCGGGGGCGCGGACCCGCCGGGTGTGCTCCGCGATCGGTCCGCCCGCGTCGTCACCACTCACGCCGGCAACGCGGTGCTCGCCGCGGGGCCGCACCCCCTGACTCACCCCTAGGAGGAGAGCCTGTGCCCGTGCTCTTTGAGCGCTACAGCCCCCCCGTCTTCTTCGACCCGCTGTTCACCCAGGCCGTGATGGTCGGCTGGATCCTCACCCTGGTGGGCTCCGGCATCCTGCTGCTCGCCGCCGTGTGGTGGACTATTGCGCAGGACGCGTCGCAGACGAGCCCCCGCTCGGGGTTCTGGCGCGGGCTCTGCACGATCGGCTTCGCGACCTTCCTGCTGGGGATCGGCTGGCAGCTGGTCGGCTACGTGAAGTTCGGCGCGCTCAACTGGTAGCCCCCGGGGCAGCGGGCGGCGGCCACGGGATCTTCATCGCGTCGAGCCGCCTCAGCCGGTCCTGGCCGAGCGCTCGATCGTAGACGTCCGCCAGCGCCTCGGCCGTCCAGCCCCCGGCGCTGGTGACGGTGCGCAGCGGCGCCGGGTGCGAGAACAGCGTCACCTCGCTGCCGCGCACCCCGATGACCTGTCCGGTGACATGGGCCGCTCGGTCACTCGCGAGAAAGGTCACCACCGGCGCGATGGACTCGGGAGGGGTCGCGGTGGCGGCGCCGCGGCGTTCGTCGGGGAGCCGCTGCGTCATCCGGGTGTCCGCGGTGGGCGAGATGCAGTTCACGGTCACGCCGTACTTGGCCATGGCCAGCGCGGTCGAGCGCGTGAGCCCCACGATCCCCTCCTTGGCCGCCGAGTAGTTGGGCTGGCCGGGGCTCCCTTCCAGGCCGGCGGCCGAGGTGAAGGTGATGATGCGGCCGCGCTTCTTTTCCCTCATGTGGCGCGTGGCTGGCTGCAGGACGGTGAAGTGGCCCTTGAGGTGGACGGCGATCACCGCGTCCCACTCCTCCTCGCTCATGTTGAAGATCATCCGCTCGCGGAGGATGCCGGCGCAGCAGACCACGATGTGCAGATCGCCAAAGGTGTCGAGGGCACGCTCGACGATACCGCGGCCGCCCGCCATCGTGGCGACGCTCTCTGGGCTCGCGACCGCCTGGCCGCCCGCGGCCTGTATCTCCTTGACCACGGACTCGGCGGGTCCGCTGGAGGGCTCGCGCCCGTCCACGCTCACCCCGTAGTCGTTGACGACCACGCGCGCGCCCGCGCGGGCCAGCCCCAGCGCGACGGACCTCCCGATGCCGCTGCCCGCGCCCGTCACCGCCGCGACCTTGCCGTCGAGAAGCGCCATCGTCAAAGCCCTCAGGCGGGTCCGAAGCCGACCATCGTCTCCCCGCCGGAGACGAGCGGTCGGAAGCGCACGGGCAGACCGACCCGGAGCGAGTCCAGGGGCAGCTCGGTGATCCGGCCGAGGAGCGAGACGCCTTCCGCGAGCCGCACCACCGCCACCGCGTAGGGGGTCTGGCCCACATGGCCCCGGGGGGCCACGCGGATCACCGTGTAGGACGAGATGGTCCCGTCGCCGGCCAGCGGCACTGATTCCCAGCCGCGCTTGCCGCAGGAGGCACAGAACTCCTTGGGGGGAATCGCGAGCTCGCCGCACTGCGTGCAGCGGATGGCGGTGAGCCGCCCGGCCCGGACCTCCGCGAAGAAGTCCTTCAGGTTGACCACCTCGTCAGTCACGGCCAAACAGGCTCACGAGCACGGTGGCGGTGTTGCCGCCCAGCGTGTGGGTGAGGCCGGTGCGCGCGCCCTCCACCTGGCGCGGTCCCGCCTCGCCGCGGAGCTGGGTCACGATCTCGGCGATCTGGGCGGCGCCGGTGGCGCCGATCGGATGGCCCTTGGCCTTGAGGCCGCCGGAGACGTTGACGGGGATCTTGCCGCCGAGGCTCGTCCAGCCCTTCTCGGCCGCGGGACCGCCCATGCCCGGCTCGACGAGACCAAGCCCCTCGGTGGCCACGATCTCGGCGATCGTGAAGCAGTCGTGCAGCTCCACGACGTCCACGTCCTGCGGGCCGCGCCCGGCTTGGCGGTAGGCGCCCGCGGCCGCGCGCTCGGTGGCGGTGACGCGAGAGAGGTCGCGCTTGTCGTGCATGAACATCGTGTCGCTGGCCGCCGCGCTCCCCAGCACCCAGACGGCCCGGCGATGCGTGCGCGCTACCTCCTCCGAGGCCAGCACGAGCGCGGCGCCGCCGTCGGTGAAGGGACAGCAGTCGAAGAGCTTGAGGGGATCCGCCACGTAGGCGCTCTGCAGCACTGTCTCGAGCGTGATCTCCTTCCGGAATTGTGCCTTGGGGTTGTGCAGCCCGTGCCGGTGATTCTTCACCGCCACGTGCGCCATCTGCGTCTCGGTGGTGCCGTACTTCTCCATGTGGGCGCGCGCGATCAGGGCGAAGACGCCGGGGAAGGTGAGGCCGGTCGGCTGCTCGAAGGAGGCGTCGGAGCAGTAGGCGAAGTACTCGGTGGCGTGCTCGGTCGGCACGTGGAGGATGCGCTCGGCGCCACCCACGAGCACGACATCGGACATGCCGGCGCCCACCTCCATCACCGCGTGGCGGAACGCGACGTGACTGGTCGCGCAGGCGTTCTCGAAGCGGGTGGTGGGGATCGTGGGCAGCCCCACCAGCGAGGCGGCCAGCGGGCCCATGTGCAGCTGGCGCTCGCTCTCACCGCCGGTCACGTTGCCGTAGTAGAGCGCCTGGATCGCCCGCGGCTCGATCCCCGCGTCGACGACCGCCTCGCGGGCGGCCTCCGCGAAGAGCTCCGCGCTCGTGCGATCGTGCTTGCCGAACTTCGTGACGCCGACTCCGATGACGGCGACCCGGCGCATCCGGACCTCCTGGGCTGAGCGGAATTGGTGAGCGGCTCGACTCTCCTTCGAATATTACCGCGGGGACGGGGGGCCAGCCAACGCGGGAATCTGTCGTGCGCGGCGGGAGCGCGTGCTAACGTAGCCGCGAGACATCGAGGAGGTGAGCCCGGCGTGACGATGGAAGACCTGCTGATCGTCCTGCTGGCCGTGGCGTCGGGACTTTCCCTCTTCGTCGGCCTGGCCCAGGCGCTCGACGGCCGGCCGCGTCGCGTACCGCTGCGTCGTCGAGCCCACGCCCTGTCGCCGCATCACCGTCCGGCCGCCGCCACAACTCCATCCGCCGCGCCCAGGCCGAGCGCCGGCCGCACCTTCACGGACGCCGCGCCCGCCACCGCGCTCCGCGCGGCCGTCGTGGCCGAGCCGGAGCCGGTGGCCGCGCTCGAGCCGATTGCGGCGTTCGAGTCGGTCGTCGCGCCCGCGGCGACCGAGGTCGCCTTGCCGGCGGCGGCGGAGCCGACCATTCCCGCGCGGCCGGCCCCCGAGCAGATCTCGCTCCTCGAGGTGCCGATCGACGCGCCGCCCCGTCCTGCCGAGCCGGAGCTCGTGGCCGAGACGGTCGAAGGGGCCGCGGCCGACGTGTCCGCACGGGTGGCCGTCGTGGAGCAGGCGAGCGCCTCGGAGCCGGTGGCCGAGCCCGAGCCCGCCACCGCGCCTCAGACGACGGCGACGTCGGCGCCCGCCGCGGCAGCCGATCTGATGGGGGAGGCGTCGCGCCTGCTCAAGGCGGGCGACCACGCGGGACTGCTCGCCGCGCTCGAGCCCGTACTCAAGGTCCCCGGGCGCGCGCGGAATCGCGCCCCCGCGTCCTTCGAGCGGGCCCTCCTCTCGGCCATGGTCGGGCTGGCCCAGCGAGGCCGGGGTGACGAGGCGGCGACGCGCGCAGCCTTCGAGCAGGGCGTGCGCGCGCTCCCGAAGACGGACGACTACGAGCCTCGTGTGATGCCGCTGGCGGAATCGATAGGAAGTCGCCTCTTGACGGACGGTCAAGCTGCGGGCGATGGCTCGGCGGCCACGCTCGCGGCGCTGCGGCTCGCGGTGGGCCTGCTTCGTGGGGTCGCCGTCGCGCAGGGGAGCCAGCCTCCCGCCGAAGCAGCGGCCGCGCTTCCCCCGCTGGATACTGCGCCAGTCGACGCCGGGGGCGACGATCTGCCCCCCTGGGGCAAGGCCCTGCGTGTCCATTTGGCCGTCGAGCGTGCGCGAGATGCTCTTGCCACCGCGGCCGGACAGCGGCTCGACGGTTTAATCGGCAAGCGAGATCACACGGGCGGGCACCGCTGGCTACGCGAGGTGCTGGGCTGGGACGAGCTGGGCGATCGCCGCGCGCCGATGGAGGACAGGTACTGGCAGGCGGTGGGCGGCGAGGTGACGCGGCTCGCCGGGGGCGCGCTCGAGTCGAGCGACGATCCGGCGGGTGCAACGGCGGCGCTCGAGAGCGCGGAGGCGCTCGTCGCCTCCCTTCCGTCGGAATCGGCCAAGTCCCCGCGCTTCGACGAGCTGCGCCGGCGCGTCTGGTGGGGCCACGTCAAGCTCGGGCTGCACCGCCTGGAGGTCGGCGACGCCAGCGGCGCCCTGGAGCCGCTCTACCGCGCGCTTAGCCGGGCCGGCGGCGACGCCGACCGCGAGATGGAGACGCGCCACGCGTTGGCGCAGGCGCTCGATGCCCAAGCCGCGGACGCGTCGGCACGGATCGAGAATCTGCTCGAAGCCGGTGATCGGGCCGGCGCGGAGACGGCCGGCGAGGAGCTCTGCCGGGCCATCGACCGCGGCCTCGCCGAGGGCGTGTCCCAGGAGGAGCTGGTCGACGCGCTCACGAAGCGCCAGAACGTGATGGCGCGCATCGCCCAGGCCGTCTGACCGTGGCCGGGTCCGGGCCGGCCCTCACCCTGGGCCAGATGGTGGACGGGGCGGCAACGCGCTTTCCCGACCGCGAGGCGGTGGTGTTCCGCGGGCAGCGCGTCACGTATCGGGATCTCAGGCGTCGGGCGGACGACTTCGCCCGCGGCCTCCTCGACCTCGGCCTCCGGCCCCGCGATCACGTCGTGCTGTGGATGCCGAACTGTGTCGAGTGGAACGTGGCCAATCTCGGCGTCGCCAAGATCGGCGCGGTGACCGTCACGTGCAACAGTCGCTATCGACCCTTCGAGGTCGAGTACGTGCTGCGGCAGTCGGACGCGAAGGCCCTCATCATGGTCGACCGCTTCCCCGCCGCCAAGATGGACTATCTGGCCATTCTCGACGAGCTCTGCCCGGAGGCGCGCCGCCCGGGGGGGCTCCCGGGGACGCGCTTCCCCATGCTGCGCCACGTGGTGGTGCTGGGCGCGGAAGTGCCCGCGGGGGCGGTCGACTTCGCGGCGGTGGAGCGCGCGGGCGCGCGGCCGGGCGCGCCGTCGCACGACGGAATCCGCATCGATCCCGACGATCCCGTGGAGATGCTCTACACCTCGGGGACGACCGGCGAGCCGAAGGGGTGCCTCCTCTCCCACGGCAACATGTACTACAAGTGCCGGGTCTACACGGAGCTCCACCGCTGGACCCACGAGGATCGCTACCTGGTCCCGGTGCCGTACTTCCACATCTTCGGCTCGATGGGCGGGGTCGCGGCCAACTGCCTCGTGGGCTCGACCCAGGTGCTCATGGACGTGTTCGACGCGGGGGAAGCAATGCGCCTGATCCAGGGCGAGCGCGTGACGATCTTCTCGGGCGTGCCGACCATGTTCATCACCGTGCTCGGGCATCCCGCCTTCGGATCCTACGACCTGTCGTCCCTGCGGACGGGCTCCATCGGCGCCGCTCCGGTGCCGGTGGAGATCATGAAGAAGATCCTCGACCGCGAGGGCGGCCTCGGCATGGACGCGCTCGTGGTGTACGGGCTCACCGAGGCCACCGGCGGCACGCACTGGACGCGCGCGGGCGACGCGCTCGAGAAGCGCGTGGCCACGGTGGGGCTGCGCACGCCCGAGATCGAGGACCGCATCGTGGACCCGGCGACGGGCCGTCCGTTGCCGCCCGGCGAGGAGGGCGAGGTGTGCGTGAAGGGGCCGACCCTCATGCTCGGCTACTACAAGAAGCCCGAGGCCACCGCGGACAAGATCCGTGACGGGTGGCTCCACACTGGTGACATGGGCGTGAAGGACGCGGAAGGCTATCTCCGCATCACCGGCCGGGTCACCGACATGATCATCGTGGGCGGCTTCAACACGTATCCCGCCGAGATCGAGAATTTCTACCTGCGCCACCCCGGCATCCTCGACATCTCGATCGTGGGCGTGCCGGACCCCATCATGGGGGAGGTCGTGATGGCCTTCGTGATCCCGAAGCCCGGGGCCGCCCTGACCGCCGAGGCGATCATCGCGTTCGGGCGGGAAAAGATCGCGAACTTCAAGGTGCCGCGGTACGTGGAGATCGTGGACCAGTTCCCCCTCACCGGGTCGGGGAAGGTCCAGAAGTTCAAGCAGAAGGCCTACGCGGTGGAGAAGCTCGGGCTCCAGTCGCCCGGGCCCCCTAGATCAGCGAGCGGCGCCGGATCTCCTCGAGCGTGGTGAGCGGCACGCCCAGGAAGCTTTCCACCACCGCGGGGTCGAAGTGCGCGCCGGCGGAGCGGCGAATCTCGGCGCGCGCCGCCTCGAAGTCGATCGCGCGCGAGTAGGGCCGGTCGAACGTCATCGCGTCGAAGGCGTCGGCGACGGCGAAGATGCGCGCGCCCAGGGGAATCGCCTCGCCCTTGAGCCCCTGCGGGTAGCCGGTGCCGTCCCAGCGCTCGTGATGGTGATAGACGATGGGCACCGCCGGCCGCAGGAACGCGATCTGCTCCACGAGCTGCCGGCCGATCTCGGGATGCGTCCGCATGATCTTCCACTCGGCGGGGGTGAGCGGGCCGGGCTTGAGCAGGATGGCGTCGGGGATGCCGATCTTGCCGATGTCGTGGAGCAGCACGCCATGCTCGAGGGTACGCAGGTGGGCCTCGTCGGTCATGCCGTGGGCGCGCGCGAGCGCGAGCGAATAGCCGCGCACCCGGCGCGAATGGGCCTGGGTGCCGAGGTCCCGCGTATCGATGGCGGAGCCGAGCGCTTCCAGCGTGCTGCGGTACGTCTCCTCGAGGGCCCCGAGAGTAGCCTCGAGGTCGCGCGTTGCCTCGGCCACGCGCCGCTCCAGCAGCGCGTGATACTCCCGCCGCTCGAGGATGAGAGCGCGGTGCTCCAACGCCCGCTCCGCGGCGTTCAGCAGCTCCTCCATGTTGACCGGTTTGAGGATGAAGTCGTAGGCGCCGTACTTGAGACTCTCCACCGCCGTCTGGATGTCGCCCACGCCGGTGAGGACGAGGAACGCGGCGTCGGGATCCAGAGCGCGCGCCTGCTTGAGGAACTCCACCCCGGACAGCGCGGGCATCTGCACGTCGGTGACGGTGAGGGGCGGGCGCTCGGCCTGGAACAGGGCGAGGCCTTCCTTGCCGTTGACCGCCTGCCGGCAGATGAAGCCGGCGCCCTCGAAGAACTCGGAGAGCACGCGCCGGATCTGGCGGTCGTCGTCGACGATGAGGACGCGGCGCTCGGCGATGCTCACGTCGGGCGCCCCGTCTGCCGCGGGGCCGGGGCCACGTCCTCGAACACGGAGACGCGGTTCTTGCCGGCGCGCTTGGCCGCGTAGAGAGCCTCATCGGCGGCCCGCATGAGATCGTCGGCGCCCGGCGCGACGTCCTCGGGGAGCGAGGCGATGCCGAAGCTGGCGGTGAGCCGCCGACCATGCGCGAACCGATGCGTGGAGAGGACCTGACGGATGCGGTCGGCATAGAGCTTGGCGCCCGCCTTGGACGTCTCGACGAGCAGCACCGCGAACTCGTCACCGCCGTAGCGGCAGATCACGTTGATGCCGCGAGAGTAGCGAAGCAGGATGTCCGACATGTCGCGGAGGGTGTCGTCGCCCGCGCCGTGCCCCAGATCGTCATTGATCTCCTTGAAGCCGTCGAGGTCCACCAGCACGACGGAGACCGGGTGATTGAACCGCCGGTAGCGGGACACTTCCTCCTCGAGGCGGATCGAGTAGAAGCGACGGTTGTAGAGACCCGTCACCTCGTCCTTGAACGAGTACTCCTTGAGGCGCGCGTTGCTGAGCTCGAGATCCTTGTGGGCGGCCTCGAGGCGGTGGGCGAAGTTCTGGATCTCGTTGCCCTGCTCCTCGATGCGCCCGAGGATGCGCGAGAACGCGCCCATCATGGCGCCGACCTCTTCGTTGCCGCCGCTCAGGGCCTGATCGGGCAGGTCGATGGGCAGCGGGGCCGACACGGCCGGCGCGGCTCCGGCGCGACGCAGGGTCACGACCATGAGGCCCCCGGCGAGGACGGCGACCACGACCAGGAGGCCTTCGACCACGGGCATGGCGAAGCCGAGCCGGGCGGGATCGTAGAGGGGACGCACCCGCAACTCGATCACCAGCACGAGGGCCGCGGCCACGAGGATGATGGCCCCGGAGAGGGCCAGGGCGAGCGTCGATTTCGGACGGCTCATCGCGGCTTGCATGGGTCGAGCCTCGAGAATACCGAGCCTGCGCTCGGTCCCTGCGATTATTCCTCTCCGGCTCTCGGACTGTCAAGCAACGCGCCCGCTTGCTTGACGCTCGCGCGCGGCGTGGGGTAGGGTAGGACGGCATGACGTCTGTCTCAAAAGTCGTCAATGTTGACAAGCAGATTGATTGCACCGGACTCTTCTGCCCCATGCCGATCGTGAAGACCCGCGAGGCGCTGCGCGACATGGCGCCCGGCCAGGTTCTGGAGATGCTTTCCGACGATCCGGCTTCCGAGGCCGACATGAAGATCTGGGCGCAGCGCTCCCGGAACGAGCTGATCGGAGTGTCACGGGACGAAGCGGTGTACCGCTTCCTGGTCAGGAAGTCGGGATAGACGGTGGAGGCCGGCGGAGAATCCCCCGGCCGCGTCTACTTCGACTATGCCGGCTTCGCGCCGGTGGATCCCCGCGTGCTCGCGGTCATGCGGCCCTTCTTCGAGGCCGGGATCGGCAATCCGTCCGCCCGGCACTCCCTCGGCGCCGAAGCGCGCGAGTCCCTGGAGGCGGCACGCATCAAGGTCGCCCGGCTGATCGGGGGCGCCCCCGGCGGCGTGATCTTCACCTCCGGCGCCACCGAGGCCAATAACCTCGCGATCAAGGGCGTGGCGCTCCGCGCGGGCGAGCGCCCGCGTCACGTGATCGCCGCGTGCATCGACCACATCTCGGTGCTCACCGCGTGCCGCGACCTCGAGAAGGCGGGCGGCGCGGTGACGCTACTCCCCGTGGACGCAGAGGGGCGGGTGGATCCGGACGCGCTGCATCGCGCGCTCCGGCCCGAGACGGCGATCGTGAGTATCGCCGCCGCCAACGAAGAGATCGGCACCCTGCAGTCGCTCGCCGATCTCGCCCGGGTGACGCGCGCCGCGCGCGTCCCGTTGCACGTGGATGGCGTGGGGGCCATCGGCCGTGCACCCCTCGCGGTGGAGGCGCTGGGTATCGATCTTCTGACTGTGTCCGGCAACGATATTTACGGGCCGCCGGGCACAGGCGCGCTCTGGGCGCGGAAGGGCGTGAAGCTGGCGCCGCAGATCCTGGGCGGCGGCCAGGAGGTCGGGTATCGCTCCGGTACCGAGAATCTCCCGGGGCTGGTCGGGCTGGGCGTCGCCGCGGACCTGATCCGGAGCGAGAGCGCGCACGGGGAGCCCGCGCGGCTCTCGGGGTTGCGTGACCGGCTGATTCAGGGGTTGCTCGAGGCCATCCCCGACTGCCGGATCACCGGCTCGCTGACCCGCCGCCTGCCCCACCACGCGAGCATGGTGCTGCGCGGGGTCAAGGCGGACAGCGTGCTCCTTGACCTGGATCTCCAGGGCATCGCCGCCTCCTCGGGCTCGGCCTGCGCCGCCCTCACCCAGACGCCGTCCCATGTCCTCCGCGCCATCGGCTGCACGCCCGCCGAGGCGGACGGCTCCCTCTGCTTCACGCTGGGCCGCTGGAGCACCTCCATCGAGGTGGACACCGTGCTCGACCGGCTACCGCCCATCGTGGCGCGCCTCCGTGCCCTCTCCGTCCCGGTCACGCCGGCGTCCCACTAGCGCGCCGTGCGGCTCGTCCTCTTCGACATCGACGGCACCCTCGTGCTCACCAAGGGCGCGGGCCGCCGCGCACTCGGCGCCGCGCTCCTGCGCGTGTATGGGACCACGGGGCTCATCGACGGCTACGACTTCCGCGGCAAGACCGATCCGCGCATCGTGGCCGATCTCATGGGCGCCGCCGGCCTCGCGCCGGAGGTGATCCACGCGGGGCTGGGCGACTGCTTCGAGGCCTACGCGCGTGGGCTGACGGGCGAGATCGGCGACGGGCAATGCGTGACGTTGCTGCCGGGTGTGGCCGACCTCGTGCGGCGGCTCGACGATGCCGAGGGCGTGGTCCTGGGCCTCCTCACCGGCAACATCGAGGAGGGCGCGCGCATCAAGCTGGCGCCCACGGGGCTCTGGCCCTACTTTCGCACCGGGGCGTTCGGTTCCGACGATGGCGACCGCCGGCGGTTGCCATCCCTGGCGGCGCGGCGGGCGCAGGCGCTCACCGGCCACGCCTTTCGTCCCGAGGAGGTGCTCGTGATCGGCGACACACCGCTGGACATCGAGTGCGCGCGGGCCTTCGGGGCGGTGGCGGTCGCGGTGGCGACGGGCTTCCACCCCTACGCGGAGCTCGAGGCCGAGAAGCCCGATCTACTCTTCGAGAGCTTCGCCGACGTGAAGACGGCGGCGTCCCGCCTCCTCGCGTAGCCCTAGCCGGGGAGGCCGGTGATCTTTATCCCAGAATTTTTGAGCTTGTAACGCCGGTTAATCGTCGCCAGCACCGCCGTGATGCCCTCGAGCGGGCCGGCGTTGCTGAGCGCGCCCACGTCGACTGTCCGAAGGCCCATCGACGCGCCGAGGTCGGCCACGCGCTTCTTGGCCTCGGCGTCCCCACCGCAGATGAGCAGATCGCACTCGATGTCGTGTTCGGTGGCCGAGAGCTCGTGCGCGGCGATGTGGTGGAACGCGCCGACCACGCGCGCGTCCGCGCCCAGCATCTCCTGCGCCTCTTCGGCGGATGAGCCCTGGGACGGGGGCATGAACAGGCGCGGGCCGCCGAAGGTCAGCGGCACCACGGTGGAGACCACCACCTTGCCGCGACATGCCTCGCGCACGTCGGGGAGGGTGGCAGCGAGGCCGCCCGCAGGCAGTGCGATCACGACGATCTCGGCGGCGGCGGCCGCGTCCTGGTTACCCGCGCCGCTCATGCGCGCGCCCGGCACGAGCGCGGCCAGCTCCGTCGCCTTCGCGCGCGCCCGCTCGGCATCGCGGGATCCGATGACGATCTCGTGTCCGGCCTGGGCCCACCGCACCGCCAGGCCCGCGCCTTCCTTGCCCGTGCCGCCGAGTATGCCGATCTTCATGGGTCTCGCCTCATGGGGGGTTCACCGGAAGAGGTCCCGCGCGGGATCGCGTTGCAGCGGTCGGCTGTCCGCTTCCGCCGCCTTCCATCGCGCGCCGCGAATGATGACGACGGGGATGCGATCGAGCTTGCCCATCACCGGCTCGGCCGCGGAGGCCAGCTCGTCGGCCACCGCGAGGATGGTCGCCTGCAGCACGTGACCCGCGGGGTCGGTGTCCCCGAGATAGCTGACGATGGGCTCGATGCCCGCCAGCCCGACCGCCACGTTGACCAGGCCCTCGCGCCACGGCCGCCCGAACGTGTCGGCGACGATGATGGCCAGCGTGTGGCCGGTGAGCTCGGCCAGGCGTTGCCGGAGGCCCCGCGCGGAGGCGTCGGAGTCTGCGGGAAGGAGGCACGCGGCGTCCCCGTCCACGTTGGACTGGTCCACGCCCGCGTTGGCGCAGATCCACCCGTGATGCGTCTCCACGATCAGGACGCCCTTGGCCTGCCGCACGATGCGGCGGCTCTCGCCGAGGATGACCTCGACGAGGCGCGGGTCGCGGTCGATCTCGGCGGCGAGCGCGGCGGCGCGCGGTGACGGCGCGACCTCGGAGAGCCTGACCAGCCGTCCCTCGGCCTTGGACACGATCTTCTGACTGACCACGAGCAGATCGCCCGCAGCGAGCGGGGTGCCCTGGCGCCGCGCGGCCTCGACGATGAGGGGCGCGAGATCCGCGCGCGGGGCGATCTCGGGCAGCCCCTCGATGCCGATCACCTCGTAACGGGCGGGCACGATCAGCGGGACGCGGGGAGGCGCTCGGCCAGCCCGAGGGCGCGGCAGAGCCGGCCCGCGCGCGTCGACGCGCCGTGGGCGAGGAGCAGGCGCAGGTCCTCGGGGCCGTCGACGTCGAGTCCGACGCCGGCCAGCGTGAGGACGCGCGGGGCCAGGCCGCGCGCGCGCGCCGCGTCGAGATGATTGGCGAAGGAAGGCTCGCCGAACTTGAGCGGCATGATGTCGACCGGCGACAGGAGCGCGGCATTGGTGCCAAAGCCCGAGCGGGATGGGACGAAGGTCACGCCCGGCGCGCCGGCGGTGGCGACGAGCGCGAGCACCTCGTCCGGCGTCGTGCACGGCACGTCGCCGGGAATGGTGAGGAAGGCCTCGGCGCCGCGACGGGCGGCCTCGGCCTGGGCGACGGCCACCGCCTCGGTGTGCCCGCGGTTCGCGCTTTCGGTCAGGCACGGCAATCCGCGGCGCCACGCGAGGGCGAGGATCTCGGGATCGCGCGTGACGAGGTGGACATCGAGCGCGTCCGTGGCCGCGAGGGCGTCCAGCACGTCCTCCAGCATGGCGGCAGCGAGATCGCGGCGCTCCGCGGGCTCGAGTGCGGGGATGAGTCGCTGCTTGGCGCTCATGAGGTCCTTCACCGGCACGGCGGTGAAGAGACGGCTCATTGCAGGCTCTCCAGCACGCGCCGGCCGAGCGCGATCTCCGCGGCGCGATCCGTCATGAGGGTGGGCGCGGCGACCCCGCGGATGCCCAGCGCGGCGAGCTCGGGCAGGAGGCTCCGGTCTTGCTCGTCGACGATCAGCACATCGAGCCACGACGCATAGGCCCGTGCCACGCCCACCGCCGAGACCGGGAGCCCGGCCATGGCCATGAGGCGTCCCGCGGGGCCCGACACCGCTTCGCCTCCGACGATGGGGCTGACCCCGACCACGGTGGCGCCGGTGTCCTGCAGTGCGGCGACGATGCCGGGCACGGCGAGGATGGGGCCGATCGAGGTAATGGGGTTGGATGGGCACACGATCACGGCTTCGGCGCGTCCGAGCGCCTGCAGCACCCCGGGGGCGGGCACGGCGGAGGCGGCGCCGGCATACTCCACCGCGCGCACGTCGGTCTGAGCCTTGTCACGCACGAAGTATTCCTGGAAGGTGATCCAGCCCTCGGGCCCCAGGACGCGAGTCCGCACCGGCTGATCCGACATCGGCAGCACGCGGGCGGGCACCCCCAGCGCCGCCGCGATGTCCGCCGTCACCTCGGTGAGCGCGCGCCCCTCGCGGAGGAGCCGGGTGCGGTGCAGATGCGTGGCGAGGTCGCGATCCCCGAGGCCGAACCAGGCAGGCTCCCCGAAGCGGGGCATCTGCTCGAGGGCGTTGAAGGTCTCGTCGCGAAGCCCCCAGCCCTTCCGCTCGTCGATGAGGCCGGCGAGGGTATAGGACACGGTGTCGAGATCGGGCGAGATGTGCAGGCCCCAGAGCTCGGTGTCGTCGCCCGTGTTGCCGATCACGGTGAGCGCACCGCCCGGCAGGAGCGGCGTCAGCCCACGCAGAAGCTTGGCCGCGCCGGTCCCGCCGGCGAGGGCGACGACGCGCATCGCCGGGCTAGCGGCGGCGCCGGGCGCCGGAGGAGCGTGGCGCGCGGGCGCCCTCGGGCACGCGCTCGCCACGGCGGGCCGCCTCCGCGCGGCCGGCCATGCTCCAGATCGCCGTGCCCCCTCGCCAGCCGAAGAGCCCAAGGCCGGGCCGGCCGCGCAGGGCGCCGGGAAGATCGGCCTCGGGAATCGGAATGAACCCGGCGCGGACCCAGATGCGGTCGAGCCCTTGGGGGCGCGTATAGAGCGTATCGATGCCCTGAGCCTCCGAGAGGCTCAGGGCCGGTTCAAGGAGTCCGGCGGCGATATCGAACAGCGTCTCGGGATCATCCGCGTCGGGGACCACGACGACTGGGCCGTAGAGCATGGCCGCGTCCCCCGCACGCTCGAGGAGGAGGGCGCCCACGAGGCGGTCGCCCTCCCAGGCGCCCCAGCCGGCGGAGACCGCCGGCCCGGGCGGGGCCCACGCGCCGACGAAGCCGAAGAGGTCCCGGGCGTCCCGGCCGGGATCGGCGAGCGTGCGGTACGCGAGCCCCTCAGCGCCGTTACTTCTTCCCAAGCACCGAGTCCTTCAGGCTCTTGGAGAGTCGGAACTTCACCACGCGCTTCGCGGGGATCTTGATGGGCTCGCCCGTCTGGGGATTGCGGCCCATGCGCGCCTTGCGATTCGCGAGCACGAGGCGCCCGAATCCAGGAAGGATGAAGACGTTCTTCGCCTCCTTCGTCGCGAGGCTCAGGAGGTTATCCATCAGATCGGCGACCTGCTTCTTGCTGAGTTCCGACTTCTGTGCGAGGTGGCCGAGGATGGCGGACTTGGTCATCGACTTTGCCATGTGGAGCGCCTCCGTTTCTGAGTTGGACGTGATGGGTCGGGCTGAACGGCGCCCTAGTCTTACCTAACCCGCCGATGTCTTCAAGGGGTGAACGAAGCGGAACTGCGACGAGGCGGTGAGGCGGCGATAGGAGCCGAAGCGCGCCTCCGCGTCAGCGACCGTATCGAGCGGCGAGGCGTCTTCGTCCGCCTCGGTCTTGTACACCTTGAGGATCTCGTACTCGGTGCTCCGGCGGGCGGGGATGCGGCCGGCGTCGCGCACGAGGCGGCGCAGCTCGGCGGGCGGCACGAGCTGGCCATAGCCGGCGCCCGCGGAGGTCGAGATCGACTCGTTGATGAGCGTGCCGCCGAGATCGTTGGCGCCGCAGGCGAGCAGGTGCTGGGAGAGCTTCGGGCCCTCCTTCACCCACGAGCACTGGATATTCCGGAACGTGGGCCCGAGCATCAGGCGGGCGAGGGCGTGCATCTTCACGACCTCGAGCCCCGTCGCGCCCGGCCGCACGCCCGGCACGAGGCCCCGCTGATACATGGGCGCCTCGGAGTGGATGAGCGAGAGCGGGACGAATTCCGTGAAGCCGCCCGTCTGCTTCTGGATGCCGCGCAGGAGATCCATGTGGCGCACCCAGTGCTCCGGCCGCTCGATGTGCCCATACATGATGGTGGACGTGGTGCGGATCCCCAGGGCATGCGCGGATGTGATGACCTCCATCCACTGGTCCACGGTGATGCGGCCCTTGGCGATGATGTCGCGGATCTCCTGATCGAGGATCTCCGCGGAGGTCCCGGGCAGCGTGCCGAGGCCGGCCGCCCGCAGCAGCTTCAAGTACTCGGGGATGGGCAGCCCCGAGCGGGTCGAGCCGTACAGCACCTCCTCGGGCGAGAAGGCGTGCAGGTGCATCTCCGGCACCGCCGCCTTGATGGCGCGGCAGAGATCCACGTAGTAGTGGCCGTCGAGCTTGGGCGGCAGCCCCGCCTGAATGCACACTTCGGTGGCGCCCATCTCCCACGCCTCGATGGCCCGGCGCACCACCTCGTCGAGGGGCAGGAAGTAGCCTTCCTCCTCCCGGTGGTCGCGGCTGAAGGCGCAGAACGTGCAGTGCTTGATGCACACGTTGGTGAAGTTGATATTGCGGTTCACCACGTAGGTGACGAGGTCGCCGGCCTGGCGGCGCCGCATCTCGTCGGCCACGAGGCAGAGCGCGTGGAAATCGCGCCCCTCTGCCTCGGTGAGCCGGATCCCGTCGGCCACCGAGATCTCGTCACCGTCGAGCGCCCGGCCGAGGATGTGCCGCACGTCCTGCGTCGCCCAGTCGAGATTCAGTGCGTCCACGTCGATTTCTCCATTTGTCATCAACATGCTTTTCGCATGTTGACCGTGGTTCAGTCGGTCAGGGCAACCCGGGTGGCTCCGTGGAGTCTGTAGCCTACCATGCGCGCCAGCGCTCCAGGTCTTCGCGTACGAGGCCGTGGCCGTCGGTGTAGCGGGCGATGCTGGGGCGAAGGCGCGCGTCGACGAATTCGGCCCGCCTGGTGTACTCGGGGTAGATCGCGAGGCGCTCGCGGAGGACGTGGCCGGCCGCCTCGGTGGCGCGACGCAGCTCGCGGATCAGCGGCCAGGGGCGCTCGGGGTTGATGTGGTCGGGCGTCAGCGGCGAGATACCGCCCCAGTCGTTGAGCCCCGTCGCGGGCAGGCGGTCGTACGCGGCATCGGCGAGGTTCGGCGGCGCCTGGACGTTCATGTCCGCGCCGAGGAGCAGGCGCGCCACCGCGATCGTGCGGGCGAGGTCGGGCACGGTGGGATCGGGCACGCCGCGCATGGGAATGGTGGGCTTGGCGCGGAAGTTCTGGACGATGACTTCCTGGATGTGGCCGTACCGCTCGTGGACGTCGCGGATGGCGCAGAGCGCGTCCACGCGCTCCGCGTGGGTCTCGCCGATGCCGATGAGGATCCCGGTGGTGAAGGGAATCTGGAGCTTGCCCGCCAGCTCGATGGTCTTGAGCCGTCGCGCCGGCACCTTGTCGGGCGCGCGGTCGTGCGCCATCCCGGGGCCCAGCAGCCGCTCCGACGTAGTCTCGAGCATGATGCCCATGCTCACGTTGACCTCCCGCAGGGCCGAGAGATCGCGCTCGGACATGAGGCCCGGATTGGCGTGGGGGAGGAGGGAGGACTCCGCGACCACCCGCTCGCACACCGCGCGCAGGTAGCTGATCGTGGTCCGGTGGCCCATGCGGCGCAGGAACTCGCGGTGCTCCGGGAAGAGCACCTCGGGCTTGTCGCCGAGGGAGAAGAGCGCCTCCTTGGCGCCGAGCCGCTCCCCGGCGTGGACGAGCGCCAGCACCTCGTCGGGCGTCATCGTGTGGGCACCGGGCTGGCCGGGGTCCTTCCTGAACGTGCAATAGCCGCAGTAGTCGCGGCAGAGCGTGGTGAGCGGGACGAAGACCTTGGCGGAGAAGGTGAGCGTGCGCCCATGCCCGCGGTCCCGCAGCGCGGCCGCCGCGGCCAGGAGCTCGGCGGTGCGCTCCGGCGGCGTCGCGAGCAGGGCCTCGGCCTGCGCGGCGTCGGGCGCGCGGCCCGACGCGGCGCGCGCCAGCGCGCGGTCCAGCGCGCTCACGGCGCGAAGCTCCAGTGGCTGATGCGGCCGGGCGTGATCTTGACCATGGTGCCCGCATCCGTCGCGAGCCCCATGCGGCGATACTGGGAATACTTCGCGAGGAGGAGATCGGCGCCGCGCTCGAATTCCGGCCCCTCGGTCAGGATCTCCGCGCGCCCCTGGATGAGCACCCAGCGCAGCCGGCTCCAGTCCTCGTCATACTCGTCGATCACCACGCTCACCCGCGGATTCTCGCGGATGTTGCGCACGCGCCGGAGGCTCTGGGCGGCGACGCGCTTGGGCTTGGCGTCGATGGCGGAGTAGAGCGCGCGGCCGTCCCACGCATAGCAGAACGGCACGACGAATGGCTCGCCCGAGGCGTCGGCGGTGCCGAGGCGGCCCACGCGGCCGGCGGAGATGAATCCCGCGACGGGCTCGGGCAAGACCTGCATGCGCCCGCTACCGCGGGAGGCGCTGGACCTTGGGCCGCACGTCGGCGGCGAAGCGGTCGAGCAGGGCGAGCGCGCCCTTGAGGTCCGTGGCGGTGAGGTCCCATACGAAGTGGGTGACGCCGAGCCGCTGATAGGTCCGGATGTCCTCAACCACTTCCGCGGCGGTGCCGCGGAACAGCGTGCGATCGCCGCCCGCGGCCTTGGCGCCCCGGGGGCGCAGCTCGAGCGGCACCCGGAAGCTCATGGTGATCGCCTGCGGATCGCGGCCGGCCTTGCGCGCCCAGTCCCGCACGATGCCGACCTTCTGCCGGTATTCCTCGGGCTCGAGCAGGCCGGGAGGCCGGAGCCCGATGGGATGCCACCCGTCGGCGACCTGTCCCGCACGGCGCAGCGCGGCGTCGGTGTGGCCTCCGGTCCACACGGGGATGCCGCCCTTCTGCAGTGGCTTGGGGAGCGCGCTCACCGGCTTCAGCGAGTAATACTGTCCCCTGAAGTCCACCGGCTCGCGCTGCCAGATCTCGCGCATGAGCCGGATGAACTCGTCGGTGACCCGACCGCGCTCCTTGTAGGCGGGCGCGGTGAGCGCCTGGAACTCCTCCTCCATCCAGCCGACGCCGGCGCCCAGGATGATCCGGCCCCCGGACAGCACGTCCATTGTCGCGAGCATCTTCGCCGTCACCACGGGATTGCGATACGGGATGATCAGCACGCTGGTCCCGATGCGGATCCGCTTCGTGAGCGCGGCCAGGTGGGCCATCAGCGGCAGCGGCTCGAGATAGCCCTCCTTCCAGTCTCCGCCGACACGGCCGTTGGCGGAGTAGGGATACGCCGAATCGATCTCGACCGGGATCACGACGTGATCGGTCACGAACGCCGACGCGTACCGGAGGGTGTCGCCCTTCTGAACGAGCCTGAAGAGGATGTCGGGCTTGGAGAGCGGACCCCGGCCCTGCAGAGCAAAGCCGAATTGCATGGGCGCCATATTGCTCGCGCCCTCCGGGCGTGTCAAGCGAGGGGGCTTTCTGCGGGGAGCCCTTATAAAGGGTGGCGGGCCATGTCCATGTCAAGCCTTTGGGATTGGGTAAACCCTTCTATAGAAGGAGTTAAACATTTGATAAGAATGCTCTTATTTGAATCTTGAGTGTCAGTCTGGTGACACATGGGCCCCTCGTGCTAGGCTGGTAAGAACCCATGGGAGGGAGCATGAAGGCGCGTATTCTGCTGGTCGACGACGAGCCTGCGATCGCGGACTGGCTCCGCATCGTCCTCGAGGGCGAGGGGTACGACGTCGGCGTGGCCGGCGACGCCGTCTCGGCCATCGGGCAGATGACGGAGCGCGAATTCTCCCTCGCGCTGGTGGATCTGGTCCTTCCCGACGGCGACGGCATGGCCCTCCTCCAGCAGCTCAAGAGCAAGGACCCGTCCATCGAAGTCATCATCATGACGGGCCACTCGTCGATCTCGAAGGCGGTCGAGGCGACCAAGCAGGGCGCCTTCTACTTCGTGGCCAAGCCCTTCGACAGCGCCGAGATGATCACGCTGGTCGCGAAGGCTCTCGAGCGCCGCCGACTCCTCGCGGAGACGTCCGACCTCAAGCGCAAGCTCGCGGAGCAGTCGGGGCTCGGCGAGCTCCTCGGCAGCTCGCCCTCGATGCGCCGCATGTTCGACCTGCTCGAGTCGGTGGCAGGCTCCGACGCCAATGTCCTCATCGTGGGCGAGAGCGGCACGGGCAAGGAGCTGGCTGCCAACGCGCTCCACGCGAAGAGCACGCGGGCAGGTGGCCCGATGGTCAAGATCAACTGCGCGGCCCTGCCCAAGGACCTCATCGAGTCCGAGCTCTTCGGGCACGTCAAGGGCGCGTTTACCGGCGCCACCACCGACAAGGCCGGCCTCCTGGAGGAAGCCCACAAGGGCTCGGTGCTGCTGGACGAGATCACGGAGATGCCGATGGATCTCCAGGCCAAGCTGCTTCGCGTCTTGGAGGACCGGCAGGTGCGCCGCCTCGGCGGCTCGCGCACGGTGCCCGTGGACTTCCGGCTTCTCTGCTCGACGAACCGCGATCCCGAGAGTGCGGTGCGTGAGGGCAAGCTCCGACAGGACCTCTACTTCCGTATCAACACCGTGACCGTGCAGATGCCGCCGCTCCGCGAGCGCGGACCGGACATCGCGCTGCTCGCCAAGGCCTTCCTGGAGCGCTTCCGCGAGAAGCACATGCGCCCGGTGGAGGGCATCGATCCCGAGGCCTATCGCCGGCTCCTCGCCTATCAGTGGCCCGGCAACGTGCGCGAGCTCGAGCATGCGGTGGAGCGCGCGGTCCTGGTGGCGCGCGGCAAGGAGATCGCGCTGTCCGATCTGCCGGAGTCGCTGCGCGCGGAAACGGGGAGCGTGACCGCGACCCAGCCGTCGTCCGGCTCGCTCGAGGAGATCGAGCGCGCGTCGATCGTGCGCGCCCTCGAGTCCACCGGGTGGAACAAGCAGGCCGCCGCCGCGGTGCTGGGCCTCCGGCGGCCTACGCTCTACTCCAAGATGCGCCGCCACGGCATTCCGCAGCGCCGCGCCTAGCGCGACACCCCCGCGGACAGGGGACCGTCAGGGCGCCAACGCACCGTGTGGTGTCCCCCTCGCCAAGTAGTTGAAAAGCCTGCGGTTCGTACTCGGCAGCCTGATTGCTTTCCCTGGGGCATGGGGAACAGCCGATGCGCACCATGCTGATCGTCGACGACGATCCCGCCTGGCGGAGCCTCTACGCCATGGAGTTCAAGCCTCGCTTCCGCATCGTGGAAGCCGAGGACGGCATCGAAGCGCTCGGCGTGCTCGATCGCTCCCTGCCTGACGTCATCGTGCTCGACCTCCGTCTGCCACGGCTCAACGGTCTCGACTTCCTCCGCGCGCTCGAGCGCCGCGGCCTGCGCACCCCGGTGGTCGTCTGCTCGGGACTCGTCTCGGACGAGCGCGGATTCGCGGTGCCGGGAGTGCGAGCCGCGCAGAAGACTGCGGACCTCCGCCAGGTGCGGGCCGCGGTGGACGACGCGCTGGGCGAGGCCCCACCGGCCGCTCCTACGGCGAACGCCGCGCCCAGCGGCGCCCGTACCCAGCGATCCTGATCGTCCAGCTCCACGGCAACCCTGCCTAGCGCCGAGGCACTCCGCAGCGCCCTGCCCATTCTGTGGGCAGGGCCGCGCCCACCACATAGGGGGTGCTGTCTGGTAACGCGCTGATTTTCGTGGAGCGCTGCCGTCCGGCCGAGGCGGCACGCTAGGTGCAAACTGCCCCGTCCGGAGGCCACCATGAAAAAGATCGAAGCCATCATCAAGCCTTTCAAGCTCGACGAGGTGAAGGAGGCCCTCACGGGGATCGGCGTCATCGGCATGACCGTCTCCGAGGTGCGCGGGTTCGGACGGCAGAAGGGACACACCGAGCTCTACCGGGGTGGCGAGTACACCGTGGACTTCCTGCCGAAGATCAAGGTGGAGGTGGTCGTCCCCGACAATCTCACCGACAAGGTCGCCGGCGTGCTCGCGGGCGCTGCGAAGACCGGGAACATCGGCGACGGCAAGATCTTCGTCACGCCGGTGGACACGGCGATCCGGATCCGGACGGGCGAGCGCGACGAGAGCGCACTGTGAGCAGGAATCAAGGAGGACGCGCGGTGGTCAAACTGTCTAGGATCATCATGCTCGTCGTGCTGCTCGCCGGGCTCGGGTTGATGGCGTCGGCCGCCTTCGCCCAGACGCCGGCGACTCCGCCCGCCGTCGAGGCCCCCAAGGCGGACGCCGCGGCGCCCGCAGCCGCCACGCCGGCGGCGCCGGCCGCGCCCGCGCCGCCCAAGATCGACTCGGGTGACACCGCGTGGGTGCTCATGTCCTCGGCGCTGGTCCTGCTGATGACCGCGCCGGGCCTCGCCCTCTTCTACGGCGGCATGGTGCGGCAGAAGAACGCGCTCGGCACCCTCATGCACAGCTTCATCATCCTCGCCCTCATCTCGGTGCAGTGGGTGCTGTGGGGCTACAGCCTGGCATTCGGGCCCGACAAGGGCGGCATCATCGGCGGCCTCGAATGGGTGGGGTTGCGCGGCGTGGGCCAGACGCCCAACCCCGACTACGCGGCCACGATCCCGCATCAGGTGTTCATGCTCTTCCAGATGATGTTCGCGGTCATCACGCCCGCGCTCATCACCGGCGCGTTCGCCGAGCGCAAGAAGTTCTCGACGTTCATCGTGTTCATTCTCGCGTGGGCGACCCTGGTCTACGACCCGCTCGCCCACTGGGTGTGGGGCGTGGGAGGCTGGCTGCGCAATCTCGGCGCGCTCGACTTCGCGGGCGGCACCGTCGTGCACCTCTCCTCGGGCGTGTCCGCCCTGGCCGCGGCCCTGGTGATTGGCAAGCGGCGCGGCTTCGGCCATCATCCGATGCCGCCGCACAACCTGCCCCTCACCGTGATGGGCGCGGGTCTGCTGTGGTTCGGCTGGTTCGGCTTCAACGCGGGCAGTGCGCTCGCCGCCAACGGCCTCGCCGGGCACGCCTTCACGACGACCAACACCGCGACGGCGGCGGCGGCCCTGGCGTGGATGTTCACCGAGTGGGCCTCGCGCGGGAAGCCCACGGTGCTGGGGGCGGCGTCCGGGGCGGTGGCGGGGCTCGTCGCGGTGACGCCCGCCGCCGGCTTCGTGACCCCGATGGCGTCGATCCTGATCGGGGCGGTGGCGGGCGTGATCTGCTACACCGCGTGCAACATCAAGACGAAGATCGGCTACGACGACTCGCTCGATGTGGTCGGCGTCCACGGTGTGGGTGGCACGTGGGGGGCCCTTGCCACCGGGATCTTTGCCACCAAGCTCGTGAACGACGCCGGCGGGGACGGCCTCCTCTACGGCAATCCCAAGCAGCTCATGGTCCAGATCATGGCCGTGGCGGTGACCCTTGTGCTCGGGTTCGTCATGACCACGGTCATCCTGAAGGTGCTCGACGCCATCATGGGGCTCCGCGTGACGGAGGAGGACGAGATGGCCGGGCTCGATCTGTCCCAGCATTCGGAGACGGCGTATGCGCTCGGCGGAGGCAGTGAGTACTCCGTGAGCGGCGGAGCATTCGAGGAGGCGATGCGCGCCACGCAGGCCAAGGCGCGGACGGCGCACTAGCCCGGGCCTTGACGGAGGCAGGCGAAGCCTCTAGTGTCTGAGGCCGGCGGGGCCGGGACGGCTCCGCCGGCCCCGGTTTTCAGCCCCAACGAAACTTTCATAAGGAGGCAGGAATGACCCCGAAGGACGTGTTGAAGCTGGCGAAGGAGAAGGGAGCCAGGATCGTTGACCTCCGGTTCATCGACCTGCCCGGGCTCTGGCAGCACTTCTCGATCCCAATCTCCGAGCTGAGCGAAGGCATCTTCGAAGACGGGCTCGGCTTCGACGGCTCGTCGATCCGCGGCTTTCAGACGATCGACGAGTCGGACATGCTGCTGATCCCCGACGCGAGCTCGGCCCAGATGGACCCGTTCACCGCGGTGCCCACACTCGTGCTCATCTGTAATGTCAAAGACCCGGTCACCGGAAAGGCCTACACGCGCGACCCGCGGTACGTGGCCCAGAAGGCCGAGGCCTACGTCAAGAAGACGGGGCTCGCCGACACCATCTACATCGGCCCGGAGCTCGAGTTCTTCTTCTTCGACTCGATCCGCTTCGACCAGACCTACAACCACGGCTACTACTTCATCGATTCGGAAGCGGGCGCGTGGAACACCGGCAAGGAAGGCTCGGCGGATCGGCCCAACCTGGGCTACAAGCCGCGCTACAAGCAGGGCTACTTCCCGGTGCCACCCATGGACCAGTTCCAGGACATCCGTTCCGACATGGTGCTGGCGCTGGAGTCGGTGGGGGTGCGGGTCGAGGTGCACCACCATGAGGTGGCCACAGGCGGGCAGACCGAGGTCGACATGCGCTACGACACCTTGACCAAGATGGCGGACAAGGTGTGCTGGTACAAGTACTGCGCGAAGAATACCGCGAAGAAGTGGGGCAAGACCGCCACGTTCATGCCGAAGCCGCTCTTCCAGGACAATGGCTCGGGCATGCACACCCACCAGTCGCTGTGGAAGAACGGCAAGAACCTCTTCTACGAGCGGGGCGGCTACGCGGACATCTCCAAGACCTGCCTCCACTACATCGGCGGCATCCTGAAGCACGCGCCCGCGCTCCTCGCGTTCATCGCGCCGTCGACCAACAGCTACAAGCGACTCGTGCCGGGCTACGAGGCGCCGATCAACCTGGTGTACAGCCAGCGGAACCGCTCCGCCGCCATCCGCATTCCCATGTACTCGAAGTCGGAAGGGGCCAAGCGCATCGAGTTCCGCACGCCGGACCCGACGTGCAACCCATATCTCTCGTTCGCGGCCTGCGTGATGGCCGGCCTCGACGGCGTGGCCAACAAGATCGACCCGGGCAAGCCCGTGGACAAGGATCTCTACGAGCTGCCGCCCGCCGAGCAGAAGAAGATCAAGCAGCTCCCCGGCGCGCTGGACATCGTGCTGGACAACCTTGAGAAGGATCACGACTTCCTCCTCAAGGGCGACGTCTTCACGCCCGACCTCATCGAGACCTGGATCGAGTACAAGCGGAAGAACGAGGTGGATCCCGTCCGGCTGCGCCCGCATCCGTACGAGTTCGCCCTCTACTACGACATCTAGGCGGCTCCCCGCGGCGCTGCCCCGCTCCTCGCGCGAGGGGCGGGGCGGCTGCCGCCCGAATCGGCACGCCGCCCGCGACTGATCACTCGAAGTGCAGCGGGGTGGCGCGCCGCTGACCCGCATCCTTTTCGCAGGTCCACGAAATCACGCTTTCGCCTCGCTCCTCCCTCGCGCCGGCCGCTTGGCATCGAACTCGCAGCCTGCCCTCGGCGCGCCGCACCTTCATAACCCACAGGGAGGAGCGAATGACGCAAGACCTTGGACGCTGGTTGGCCGCAATCCTGATGACCGGGCTTTGGATCGCCCCTGCTCTCGCCCAGACGTCGGGGCCCTCGCCCGGACCCGCGACCGCTCCGGCGGCGGAGGCGAAGAAGGAGGAAGAGAAGCCCAAGACGTACTGGGAGGAGCACAAGCTCTTCGCCTACATCGAAAACAGCTACACGTTCAATCTCACGGGGGCGGGACGGGACGCGACAAACGAGCTGCGCTTCTACGACTTCGACGAGGGCTACACGTTCAACATGGCAGAGTTCAGCATCAAGAGGGATCCCTCGGAGAAGTACTGGTGGGGCTATGGCCTGGTGGTCACTGCCGGGCTCGACGCGCAGAAGAACCACTCGCTGGGCATTTTTCGGGATTTGGACGACACCTTCCCCTTCCGGAACACGAAGAAGTTCGACCTGCAGGAGGCCTATCTCTCGCTCCGGATCCCCATCGGCGACGGACTCATCGTCAAGGGGGGGAAGTTCGTCACGCTGCTGGGCTACGAAGTCATCGAGTCGCTCAACAACCTCAATTTCTCGCGGGGCTACTTGTTTTCGCTCGCCATCCCGTTGACCCACACCGGCGGCCTGCTCTCCTACACCTTCGGCGAGCAGTTCAGCGTGACGGCGGGGGTGGTGCTGGGATGGGATAACAGCCGCGACAACAACGACGCGGTGTCGTACACGGGGCAGTTCGCGCTGACGCCCATCAAGGACCTGACGGCGAACCTAAACTGGATCGTGGGGCCGGAGCAGACGGACAACAAGGCCAATCAGCGGGCGGTGCTGGACCTGGTGGTGAACTACACGGGCTTCAAGAACACCACCATCGGGCTGAACGTCGACTACGGCTTCGAGCAGGACGAGGCGTTCCTGCGCTCGCTGGGGACGCGGCAGGACAACGACGCGGTGTGGTGGGGGATCGCGGGGTACGCGGCGTATGACTTCAGGGACTGGTTCCGGCTGGCGCTGCGACAGGAGTTCTTTCGGGACGCAGACGGGGCGCGCACGGGGTTCGGCAGCGACGTGAACCTCTTCTCGACCACGCTGACGGCCCAGTTCAAGATCTGGAAGGGCCTGGTGGGGCGGGTGGAATACCGCCACGACGCTTCGTCGGAGAAAGTGTTCAAGGCGAAGACGTCGCGGCCGGACGCCTCCCAGGGCGTGTCCGCGCAGTCCAAGACCCTCGACACGATCTCGCTCAGCCTCTACTACTCCTTCTTCTAGTCGCGCCTTCTGCTCAGGCGCTGGGCCACTTCGTGGCACATGCCCGGCGCCTGAGCAGATCGTTCCGCCGCCCGTCCCCTAATTCCGTGATTTCTGGTTCACTCCTTCTTGGCACCCCCCTTGCGTGCCCTGGCCGGGCATGAAGCCCAGGTGGAAGGTCGTCATCGTCGATGATCACGCGCCCTCCCGGGCGGCGGTCGCCGAGGCCGTGACCGCCCAGGGTGGGCAGGTGCAGGGCAACGGCAGTCGGGTCGAGGACGTCGCGCACCTGGTGGGGAAGCACCGGCCCGACGCCGTCATCATGGCGGTGGGTCTGCCCGACGGGGACGGTGTGGAGGCGGCGCGCCAGGTGATGGCCTCCGGCGCCTGCCCCGTGGTGATGCTCACCAGCCACACGGAGGCCGCGGTGGCGGCGCGCGCCATCGGGGCCGGCGTGCTTGCGTTCCTCGTGAAGCCGCTGCGCGCGGAGGAGCTGGGCCCGGCCCTGGACGTGGCGGTCTCCCGCTTCCGCGAGCTCACCGCCATGCGGCAGGAGAACGAAGCCCTCAAGCGCACGCTCGAGACGCGCAAGCTCATCGAGCGGGCGAAAGGCATCCTGATGCAACGGCTCGGTCTCTCCGAGCCGGATGCGTTCCGCCGCATCCAGAAGACCGCGATGGACACCCGCCGGCCCATGGCCGAGGTCGCCCAGGCGCTGCTCCTCACCGAGGAGATGGCGCACGGCCGAGCGGGCAAGTAGTCGCTGCTGCCTACATCCTCGGCAGGCGCGCCGCGACTGCTGCTTATGCAGGCAGTCACTCATCGGGCGGCGCTGCCGCAATCGCTTGAAAACATTCACCCAGGGCGGCGGCACATCGCTTGCTCTCCGTCTGGGCAGCCCGGCGCGACACCGCCGTCGCGCCGGGTACGGCACCGCCGCCGCTGGCCACTTCAACCTCTTTGCCGTGAAAGGAGTCGGGCATGCAGGGCGTGACGAGAAGGAGCTTCCTCAAGACCGCGGCGGTGGTCGGCGCGGGCGCGGCAGCCGGCATCGGATTCCCGGCCGTGCTCCGGGCGCAGGGCGGCACGGTGAAGGTGGGCGTGCTCCACTCGCTCTCGGGCACCATGGCCATCAGCGAGGTGTCGCTGCGCGACGTGTGCATGATGGCGTTCGAGGAGATCAACGCCAAGGGCGGGGTCATGGGCAAGAAGATCGAGCCCGTGGTCGTGGATCCCGCGTCGAACTGGGACCTCTTCGCGGAGAAGGCCAAGCAGCTCCTCCTCCAGGACAAGGTCGCGGTGGTCTTCGGCTGCTGGACCTCGGTGAGCCGCAAGTCCGTGCTTCCGGTGTTCGAGAGCAACAACGGGCTCCTCTTCTACCCCGTCCAGTACGAGGGTGAGGAGTGCTCGAAGAACGTCTTCTACACGGGGGCCACGCCGAACCAGCAGCTGATCCCGGCGGCGGAGTACCTCATGTCGAAGGAGGGCGGCGGGTACAAGAAGTTCTACCTGCTCGGGACCGACTACGTGTTCCCGCGCACCGCCAACAAGATCCTGCGCGCGTTCCTCCTCGCCAAGGGCGTCCCCGCTGACTCCATCGCGGAGGAATACACGCCGTTCAATCACCAGGACTATCAGACCATCGTCGGCAAGATCAAGCGCTTCGCCTCCAGCGGCAACGCCGCGGTGCTCTCGACCATCAACGGCGACTCGAACGTGCCCTTCTACAAGGAGTTCGCAAACCAGGGCCTGCGCTCCGAGAACGCGCCCATCATGGCGTTCAGCGTGGCCGAGGACGAGCTGCGCGGCATGGATACCTCCGCGCTGGTCGGGCACCTCGCTGCCTGGAACTACTACCAGTCGGTCTCCACGCCCCAGAACAAGACCTTCGTGCAGAGCTTCAAGAACTACGCGAAGAAGAACAACCTCCCCGGCGGCGACAAGCGCGTCACCGACGATCCGATGGAGGCCGCGTACTTCGGCGTCTACGTCTGGAAGCAGGCGGTCGAGAAGGCCAAGTCTTTCGAGGTCGACGCCGTTCGCAAGGCGGTGTACGGCCAGGAGTTCCTCGCGCCGGGCGGGAAGATCAAGATGGACGAGGCCAACCACCATACCTACAAGCCGGTGCTCATCGGCGAGATCCTGAAGGACGGGCAGTTCAAGGTGGTGTCGCGTTCCAAGGGTTTGGTGAAGGCCGAGCCGTGGAGTGAGTACACCAGTGCGGACAAGGGCTGCGACTGGGTCAAGCACCAGGGCACGTACCAGAAGAAGGCATAAGGCGGGGTGATGGCGTACGTCCTGCTGGTCCTGCTGCTGCTGTCGGGGCTCGCCGCCCCGGCCGCGGCGCAGGCGCCAGCAGCCGCCGCGCCGCCTCCCGAGATCGCGAAGGCCATCGCCGAGGTCGCCTCGTCCGATGGCGCGGCCCAGGAGGCGGCGGCGGTGACGCTCGGCAAGACCGGCGACCGGAAGATCCTGCCGCTGCTCGAGGCCCTCCGCGAGGGCAGCGTGTTCGTGCGCCCGCTCCCCGGCGGCAAGAAGGAGACCGTCATCGCCGGGGACAAGGTGACGGACGGCGACAAGACCCTGGTGCCCCTGTTCAGCGCGTACGCGCGGGAGCCCCTTCCGGGGCCCGACGGCAAGCCCCTCCTCGTGGACATCGGCACATTGGAAGAAGTCTCCACGGGGCGCAGCCTGCGTCTGGCCATTCGTCCCCTCATCGACGCCTTCTCCGGTCACGCGCAGCTCGCCGATCCCGACTGGACGGTGCGCAAGGCGGCGGCCACCAAGATGGGCAACGCGGGCGATCCCGGCGCTATCCCGACCCTGACGGAGGCGCTGGGCAGGGAGCAGGACCGCTGGGTGCGTTACGAGCTCGAGCAGGCGGTCGCGCAGATCCGGCTCAAGACGGGCAGCGATCCGGAGCGTGCGGCGGCGGCGGCCAAGCTGGGCGCTCTCGCCAGCGAGGACTCGCTGGATCGACTGCGCGAGGTTGCGGCCGACGCGGGAGCGGCCGCCCCGGTGCGGCAGGCCGCCGCCGAGGCGGTGAAACGGGTGGAGCGCTGGGCCCTCCTCACCTCGGCCATCCAGATCGGCTTCCAGGGGCTGTCCCTCGGCTCCATCCTGCTCCTGATGGCGCTGGGGCTCGCCATCGTGTTCGGTCTCATGGGCGTGATCAACATGGCCCACGGCGAGCTGATGGCGCTCGGGGCCTACACGACCTTCGTCATCCAGGGCTGGTTCCAGGCGCATGCGCCGGGGGCATTCGACTACTATTTCCCCGTCTCGCTGCCGCTCGCCTTCCTCGTCTCCGCCGCCGCCGGCTTCGCTCTCGAGCGCGGCGTCATCCGTTTCCTCTATGGGCGGCCCCTCGAGACGCTGCTCCTCACCTGGGGCGTGAGCCTCATGATCCAGCAAGGCCTGCGCCTCTGGTTCGGCGCGGCCAACGTGGACGTGCTCTCGCCGAGGTGGCTGTCCGGCGGGATCCCGGTGATGGTGGGGCTCCAGCTCCCGTACAACCGGCTCTTCATCGTCGGGCTCGCGGTGGTGGCGGTGGTGGGGATGTACCTCGTGCTGTTCCGCACCGACGCGGGGCTTCGGATCCGCGCGGTGACACAGAACCGCGGCATGGCCGCGTGCCTGGGTGTTCGGTCGCGCCGGGTGGATGCGTTCACGTTCGCGCTGGGCGCGGGGCTTGCCGGGCTCGCGGGCTGCGCGCTCACCCAGATCGGCAATGTGGGGCCGGAGCTCGGCCAGAACTACATCGTGGACTCGTTCATGGTGGTGGTGTCGGGGGGGGGGGGACAGCTCGCCGGCACCATCGTGGCGGCCGCGGGCATCGGCGGGCTGAACAAGCTCATCGAGCCGGGCCTGGGCGCAGTGTTCGGCAAGGTCGCGATCCTCGTGCTCGTCATTCTCTTCATCCAGCGGCGCCCGTCCGGCCTCTTCGCCGCCAAGGGTCGGTATGCCGACTCGTGAGCGGTGGGCTCTGCTCGCCGGCGCCGCGCTCGTCGTCGTGGTGCTGCCCGCGCTGAACTCGCTGCCCAAGGACTCGCCGCTCCACGTGAGCGATTTCACCCTGAACCTCTTCGGCAAGTTCCTGACCTACGCGATCCTGGCGCTGGGGATCGACCTCATCTGGGGGTATGCGGGCGTGCTCTCGCTGGGCCACGGTGTGTTCTTCGGGCTGGGCGCCTATGCCATGGGGATGCACCTCATGCTCGAGATCGGCACGCAGGGCGTGTACCGCAACGCGCTGCCGGACTTCATGGTATGGAACCGGGTCACCGAGCTGCCGCTCTTCTGGCGGCCGTTCTACAGCGCCTGGTTCACGCTCCTCGCCGTGGTCGTGGTGCCCGGCATCGTGGCCGCGGTGTTCGGCTTCCTCACCTTCCGGAGCCGGATCCGCGGTGTCTACTTCTCGATCATCACGCAGGCCCTTGCCCTCTGCGCCTGGCTGACGTTCAACCGCAACGCGCTGAACCTCGGCGGGACCAACGGGCTCTCGGGCTTCAAGACCATCTTCGGCTTCTCGCTCAGCGAGCCCGCGACCCAGCGGGGGCTCTACGTGGCCAGCGCGATCGCCCTCTGCCTGGCGTACGTGCTCTGCCGTGTCATCGTGGGGTCGCCCGCCGGCAAGGTCCTCGTGGCGATCCGCGACAGCGAGACGCGGGTACTCTTCTGCGGGTACTCGCCGGCGGCCTTCAAGCTCTTCGTGTTCGTCGTCTCCGCAGTGCTGGCGGGAGTGGCCGGGGCGCTGTACGTGGGGCAGGTGGGTATCATCACGCCCGCCCGCATCGGCGTGCTCCCATCCATCGAGATGATCATCTGGGTGGCGGTCGGGGGCCGCGGCACGCTGCTCGGCCCCGTGGTGGGCGCGGTGGGGGTGAACTGGCTCCAGAGCCTGCTCACCACCCACTACCCCGACCTCTGGCTCCTCGTGCTCGGCGGCATGTTCGTGGGGGTGGTGCTCTTCTTCCCGGAAGGCGTGGTGGGGAGCCTGCAGCAACTGCCGCGGTTCCTGACGCGTGTTCGAAGGGTCCGCGACGAGCGACCGCCGAACTCTTCGAACGAGGGGAGCTACGCCCCCCTCGGGCTCCCCCGGCCCCAGGCCCCCCCACCGCCGCGAGGCCCAAGATCATGACCGTGAATGCGGCTGCTCAGGGCTCCATTATTTATCTGGAGGACGTGACTGTCGAATACGAGGGGTTCAAGGCGCTGAACGCCCTGAACTTCTTCATGGACTACCAGGAGCTGCGCGTCGTCATCGGCCCTAACGGCGCGGGCAAGACGACGCTGCTCGACGTGATCACCGGCAAGGCGCAGCCGCGTGCGGGTCGCGTCATCTTCGGCCGGAACACCGATCTCGTGGGCCGCCGCGAAAACGAGATCGCGGCCCTTGGCGTCGGCCGCAAGTTCCAGAACCCGTCGATCTTCGCCAATCTGACGGTCCGGGAGAACCTGGAGCTGGCCCTGGCCCGTCCCAGCAAGGGCGTCCTCGCGACGATGCGCGCGCGCCTCGACGGCGGACAGCGCGCTCGAGTGGATGCCACGCTAGAGGCGATCGGACTCGCCGCCGAGGCGGGGCTACGTGCGGGCGGGCTTTCCCACGGCCAAAAGCAGTGGCTCGAAATCGGGATGGTCATCGTGCAGGACGCCGAGCTGCTCCTGGTGGATGAGCCGGTGGCGGGGATGACGGACGAGGAGACGGAGAGGACTGGCCGGCTCCTCCAGGACGTGGCGCGAGAGCGGGCCGTGCTCGTCATCGAGCACGACATGGAGTTCGTCCGGCGCATCGCACGGACGGTCACGGTGCTCCACGAGGGGAGCGTCCTGTGCGAAGGGTCGGTGGACGAGATCCAGAAGGACGGGCGCGTGCTCGAAGTCTATCTCGGGCGCAGCCGGGAGGAGCGGGGCCCTGCCCATGCTTGAGATCCAGGGACTCGACGTCGCCTACGGCGAGAGCCAGGTGCTCTGGGACGTGTCGCTCCGCGTGCCCGCGGCCGGTGTCGTCTGCCTGATGGGCCGCAACGGCGTCGGCAAGACCACGCTCCTCAAGACCATCATGGGGCTCTTGCCTGCACGCGACGGGCACATCGTGTTCGACGGCGAGGATCTGGTGGGGCGCCGCCCCGAGGAGCGCGTCGCCCGGGGCATCGGCTACGTTCCGCAGGGACGCGAGATCTTCCCCAATCTCACCGTGGCCGAGAACCTACGCGTGGGTCTTCTCGGGCGCGCCGGCGGGGGGAACGGAAACGGCCACGGCCCGCGCGGCGACTTCGACGAGGTCTTCTCGCTGTTCCCGAAGCTCGAGACCCTGCTCAAGCGCAAGGGCGGCGTGCTCTCGGGGGGCGAGCAACAGCAGCTCGCGATCGCACGGGTGCTCCTCGCCCGGCCGAAGCTTCTCCTCATGGACGAGCCCACCGAGGGTATACAGCCGAGCGTGATCCTGCAGATCGAGGAAGCGATCGAGCGGATCAAGGCGCGCGGCATCGCGGTGCTGCTGGTCGAGCAGTACCTGGAGTTCGCCTGGCGGCTTGCCGACTCCTATGCCATCATACGCAAGGGCGCGATCGTGGCGAGCGGGGCCACCGCGGATCTCCGCCAGGACGCGGTCCGCGAGCATCTCACCGTCTAGGACGCCCTAGGGCCTCCGCGTGCACCTGACTCCGCGCGAGCAGGACAAGCTCCTGGTGTTCGTGGCCGCCGAGGTGGCCCGCCGCCGCCGCGCGCGGGGCCTCAAGCTCAACTATCCCGAAGCCATGGCGCTGATCACCGCGGAGATTCTCGAGGGTATTCGCGACGGGCGCTCCGTCTCCGATCTCATGGCCTACGGCATGACCATCCTGAGCCGAGCCGACGTGATGGACGGCGTGCCGGAGATGCTTGACGAGGTCCAGGTCGAGGGCACTTTCCCCGACGGCACGAAACTGGTGACGGTGCATCATCCAATCCGATGACGGAGCGCGCATGATTCCGGGCGAGTACCTGCTGGGCGACGGGGAGATCGAGGCCAATGTCGGCCGGGAGACGGCGCAGCTCGCCGTGGCGAACACGGGGGACCGGCCGATCCAGGTAGGCTCGCACTTCCACTTCTTCGAGGCCAACCGCGCGCTGCGTTTCGACCGCGCCCGCGCATTTGGCATGCGGCTCAACATCCCCGCGGGCACGGCGGTGCGCTTCGAGCCCGGCGACGAGAAGGTGGTGACGATAGTGGCCCTGGCGGGGGCGCGAGAGGTGCACGGTCTCAACGCCCTCACCGACGGCCCCACCGCCGGGGGGGCCCGCGCCGCCGCGGTGGCACGGGCATCGCGCGCCGGCTTCGAGGGCGCGGGACGATGACCCTCCGCATCCCGCGGCGGCAGTACGCTGACCTCTTCGGACCCACGGTGGGCGACCGGGTGCGCCTCGCCGATACCGAACTCCTGATCGAGGTGGAGCGCGACTTCACCGTGTACGGCGACGAGGTGAAGTTCGGCGGCGGCAAGGTGATCCGCGACGGCATGGGGCAATCCGCCCGGGCCACCGCGGCTGAGGGCGTGCTGGACCTGGTCATCACCAACGCGCTCATCCTCGACCATTGGGGCATCGTCAAGGCGGACATCGGCGTGCGGGCGGGGCGCATCGTGGGAGTGGGGAAGGCCGGCAATCCGGACATCATGGCGGGGGTCATGCCGGGACTGGTCATCGGCGCCTCCACCGAGGTCATCGCGGGCGAGGGCCGCATCGTGACGGCGGGCGGCATCGACAGCCACATCCACTTCATCTGTCCGCAGCTCGTGGACGAGGCACTTGCCGCGGGGCTCACCACGCTGATCGGCGGTGGCACCGGGCCGGCGACGGGAACCAACGCTACGACGTGCGCGCCCGGCGCCTGGAACATTCACCGGATGCTGGAGGCCTCCGACGGGCTGCCCATCAACCTGGGCTTTCTCGCCAAAGGCAATGCGTCGCGGCCCGAGCCGCTGCGCGAGCAGGTGGCGGCGGGCGCCATCGGGCTCAAGCTCCACGAAGACTGGGGCACGACGCCAGCGGCCATCGACGCGTGTCTCGCGGTGGCGGAGGAGACGGATACCCAGGTCGCGATCCACACGGACACGCTGAACGAGGCGGGTTTCGTGGAAGCGTCCATCGCGGCCTTCAAGGGCCGGACCATTCATACGTACCACACCGAGGGCGCGGGAGGCGGCCACGCGCCCGACATTCTCCGCGTGTGCGGGGAGGCGAATTGCCTGCCGTCATCCACGAACCCGACCATGCCCTTCACCGTGAACACCATGGACGAGCACCTCGACATGCTCATGGTGTGTCATCACCTGAATCCGAAGATCCCCGAGGATCTCGCCTTCGCGGAGTCGCGCATCCGGGCCGAGACGATCGCCGCCGAGGATGTGCTCCACGATCTGGGCGCGATCAGCATGCTTTCATCGGACTCCCAGGCCATGGGCCGCATCGCCGAGGTCATCACGCGTACCTGGCAAACCGCGGACAAGATGAAGCGGCAGCGGGGTGCGCTTGCCGGGGACGGCCGCGCGGACAACGTGCGCGCGAAGCGCTACGTGGCCAAGTACACGATCAATCCTGCTATTTCACACGGCATTGCCCATGAGGTGGGCTCGGTCGAGGCGGGCAAGCTCGCCGACCTCGTGATCTGGAAGCCGGCCTTCTTCGGCGTCAAGCCCGAGCTCGTGGTCAAGGGCGGGCTCATCGTCACCGCGGCCATGGGCGATCCGAATGCCTCCATCCCGACGCCGCAACCCGTGCGGTACCGCCCGATGTTCGCCGCCTACGGTCGCGCCGTCGGCTCGACCTCCGTGACCTTCGTGTCGCGGGCGGCGCTGGAGGACGGCGTGCCCCTGCGCCTCGGCCTCCAGAAGCGGGCCAGCGCGGTGCGCGGGTGCCGCGGCCTCTCCAAGGCGGCCATGATCCACAACGCCTATGTGCCCCGCATGGAAGTGGACGCGGAGACGTATGAGGTCCGGGCCGATGGCCAGCTCCTGACCTGCGAGCCGGCGTCGGTCCTGCCGATGGCGCAGCGCTACTTCCTCTTCTAGGTGACCCGCGCTTGGTCGTGATCACCGAGCCCCACCTGCACGTCTCCGATGAGGCCCTGCGGGGACGCGAGCGCGACACGCTCTGTCTCACCTGGGAGGAGCGGCGCTGGACCCGCAAGCGCGTGCTGACGGGTGCCGGCCGCGAGGTGGCGCTCGCCCTGCCGACCGGCAGCGTGCTGCAGCCGGGCGACGTGATCGCGATCGAGTCGGGCTGGTACCTCGTGGTGGAGGGACGTCCCGAGCCGGTGCTGGCGATCGCGCCGCGCGACCGCGCCGAGGCCATTCGCGTGGCCTTCGACGTGGGCAACCGGCACTTCTCGCTCGCTTTGGACGGGGACGTCATCCTGGTGCCGGACGACACCGCGATGGAGCAGCTCGTCCAGCGGCTCGGCGTGGCCTGGGAGCGGCGCACCGCGGTGTACGATCCCATCGGCGGTGGTGGCCACCGCCACGAGCCCGGGCGGAGCCCGCTGGACGGCCACTCGCACCTGGATCACGGGCACGAGCACTCCCATGCCTGATCCCGCGCTGCTGCCGCTCCTGCATCTGGCCGACACCGCGTTCCCGACGGGCGGCTATGCGCACTCGCTCGGGCTCGAGACGTATTGCCAGGACGGCCGCGTCGCCGACGCCGAGGGGCTGGCGGCCTTCCTCACCATGCACCTCGAGGGCGCGGCCGGGCCGGCCGACGCCACCGCCGCGGTGGCGGCGCTGCGCGCATTTGCCGCCCGCGATCTCGGAGCGTGCCGCGCGCTCGACGCGCGGCTCGAGGCGATGAAGCCGGCTCGCGAGCTGCGGGAGGCCAGCCGTCAGATGGGCCGCCAGACCCTGCGCGTGGCCCGGGCGCTGACCGGCGACGCAGGGCTCGGCGCCTACGCGGCCGCGGTCGACGCGGGTGAGGCCCCCGGGCATCACGGCGTGGCCTTCGGCATGGCCGCGGGGGCGCTGGGGGTGGGGGCCGAGGCCGCGGCCACGGGCTATCTCTATTCCGCGACGTCGCTGCTGGTCGGCGCCGCCCTCCGCCTCATGCGCCTCGGCCAGCTCGAGGGCCAGCGCGTGCTCTGGCGGCTCCACCCGCTGATCGGCCGCCTGGCCGCCGAAGCGGCGGCGCGCGATCCCGACGACATGTGGAGCTGGGCGCCCGGCCTCGAGCTGGCGAGCCTCGCCCACGAGCGGCTGGACGCGAGGCTCTTCCGCTCATGAGCGCGTCGACGACGCCGCGTGCGCTGCCGCGCCCGCTGAAAATCGGCGTCGGCGGGCCGGTCGGCTCGGGCAAGACGGCACTGGTGGAGCGGCTCTCGCGCCTCCTGCGCGACCGCTACGACATGGCGGTGATCACCAACGACATCTACACGCAGGAGGACGCGCAGTTCCTCATCCGGCGCGGCGCGCTGGCCGCCGAGCGGGTCATTGGAGTGGAAACCGGAGGCTGTCCCCACACCGCGATCCGCGAGGACGCCTCGGTAAACCTCGAGGCCGTGCATCAGCTCGTCGGCCGGTTTCCCGGCCTCGAGCTCCTCCTCGTCGAGAGCGGCGGGGACAACCTCGCCGCCACGTTCAGCCCTGAGCTCGTGGACGCGACCATCTACGTGATCGACGTCGCCGAGGGGGACAAGATCCCGCGGAAGGGCGGCCCGGGCATCACGCGGTCCGACCTGCTCGTCATCAACAAGATCGACCTGGCCCCGTACGTGGGCGCCGATCTCGCGGTGATGGAGCGTGACGCCAAGCGCATGAGAGGAGACCGGCCGTTTGTCTTCACGAATCTTCGCGACGGTGACGGCGCGCAGGCCGTGGCCGATTGGATCCGGCGCGAGCTCCTCTTCGAGGGCTGACAGCGCCGGAGAGGTCGCGCGGCGCATCGGCCGCGATGGGCTGCTCGTGCTGGGGTTCGAGCGGCGCGGCGGCCGTACCGTGCTCGCCGAGCGGCGCTACGCTCTCCCGCTCCAGGCGCTCGAGTGCATGGAGCTGGAGGACGGCGTGGCCGCGCTCATGCTCCTCAATCCCACCGGCGGCGTGCTGGGCGGCGATCGTCTGGAGACCCGCGTGCGGGTGGGGGCGGGTGCCCACGCCTGTCTGACCACGCCCTCGGCCACGCGGGTGTATCGGAGCCTGGGGGAGCCGGCGCGACAGCGCGTCGTCGCCACCGTGGCCGTGGGCGCGCGGCTCGAATACGTGCCCGATCACCTGATCCCGTCACCCGGCTCCCGCCTGCGGCAGGAGACCGACATCGTCCTCGAAGCCGGTGGCGCGGCGCTGATCTGGGACGCCTGGTCCGTCGGCCGCCCCGCGCGTGGCGAGGCCTGGACCTTCGCCGAGCTGGATCTGCGTCTGGACGTCCGCGACGCGGGGGGGCCGATCCTCCACGAGCGCGCACGGCTCGATGGGCGCGGGCTCTGGGACGGGCTGGGCGGCGCCGAGGGCATGCCGTACCTCGGGGTGTTCGTGGCCGTGGAATCGGGGCGAGCGGTGTGGGGCCCGATCGCGGGCGCGCTGGACGATGCGCTGCCCCGTGGTCGCACCCCGGTCCGGGGCGGGGCCGCGGTGCTCGGCCGCGCGGGCGCGCTCGTGCGCGTGGCCGCGCCCTCCGCGCCCGCGCTCACCGAGGCGGCAGAGGCGCTGTGGGCGACGGGGCGCCGCGCCCTGTTCGACCGCCCGCCGTTGCGGTTGCGCAAGCTCTGACAATCGGGTGAGGATGGCGCCGATGAGCTACCCGGCGCCCGATCCCGAGGAGGCCCGCGCGTATGCCGAGCGCGCCGCCGCGGCCATCGGCCTCCCGCTCCCGGCCGAGCGAATGCCCGCCGTCGCGCAGCACCTCGCGATCCTGCTCGCCGCCGCTGCCCTCGTGCTCGACTTCCCGCTGCCCGAGGATGGGGAAGCTGCGCCCGTCTTCGAGCCATGAGCGCGGCGAGCCTGGAGGCGAGTGACGCCGTCGGCGTGGCCGAGGCGGTGCGGGCGCGTCGCGCATCCGCGGCCGAGGTCGCGGCGCGCGCGCTCGCGCGGATCGCCGCGCGTGACCCCGCGCTGAACTGCTTCACCGCCGTGCTGGCGGACCGCGCGCGCCGCGACGCGGCGGCGGTCGACGCCGCCCTGGCCCGCGGCGAGGATCCCGGCCCGCTCGCCGGGGTGCCCGTCGCCGTGAAGAACCTCTTCGACGTGGAGGGGCTCACGACGCTGGCGGGCTCGCGGATCAACGCCGAACGCCCGCCGGCCTCGCGCGACGCCGCATGCGTGGCCGCGCTCCGCCGGGCAGGCGCCGTCCTCGTCGGCGCGCTCAACATGGACGAGTACGCGTTCGGATTCACGACCCAGAACACCCACTACGGTCCCACGCGGAATCCTCACGACCGCGACCGCGTCGCCGGCGGGTCGTCGGGCGGCTCGGGGGCCGCGGTCGCTGCCGGCCTGGTGCCGCTCACGCTCGGCTCCGACACGAATGGGTCGATCCGGGTGCCGGCGGCGCTGTGCGGCGTGTTCGGGCTCAAGCCGACGTACGGGCGTGTGTCGCGGCGTGGCACCGCGCTCTTCGCAGGCTCCTTCGACCACGTGGGCCCGCTGGCGCGCTCGACGCGTGATCTCGCCGCCGCCTTCGACGTGCTGCAGGGCCCCGACGCGGCGGATCCAGCGGCGAGCCGTCGTCCCGTGGAGCCTGTGGGGCAGGGGTGGACGCAGGGGATCGCCGGGCTCCGCATCGCGGTGGCGGGCGAGCACTTCGCGCGGGGCGGCGAGCCCGAGGCGCTCGCCGCGGTCGGGGAGGTCGCGCGGGCGCTCGGGGCGCGCGAGACCGTGACACTGCCCGAGCCGCATCGGGCCCGGGCCGCCGCCTTGATCATCACCTCGGCCGAGGGCGCCCAGCTCCACGTGCCCGATCTCCGGACGCGTCCGGACGACTTCGATCCCATGACGCGCGATCGCTTCCTGGCCGGGGCGCTCGTCCCCGCGACCGCGTACGTGGCCGCGCAGCGCTTCCGGGCCTGGTATCGCGCCGCGGTCCGCCTCCTCTTCAACCAGGTCGACGTGGTGCTCGCCCCCACCACGCCGTTTCCCGCGCCGCGCATCGGACAGGAGCGCATCACGGTCGCGGGTCATGAGGTGCCGGCGCGGACCACGCTCGGCCTCTACACCCAGCCGCTGTCGTTCATCGGCCTGCCCGTGATCTCGGTCCCGATGGCGCGCGCGCCGGGCCGTCTGCCGCTGGGGGTGCAGCTCGTGGCGGCGCCCTTCCGCGAGGCGGCGTTGCTGCGCGTAGCCGCCTATCTGGAAGCCGAGGGCGTGATCGCGGCGCGCATCGCCTGAGCTCCCCCTCCCGAAAGGATCGGCATGGAGATCAATCTCCCCGAGGTCGTCGCCGAGGTGACGCAGGCTTTTCGCCGCTACGAGGCGGCGCTCACCACCAACGACATTCCCGTGCTGGAAGCATCGTTCTGGGATCATCCGCTGGTGATTCGCTTCGCCCTCCACGACAACGGGTACGGCCCGGACGCGATCGCGCGGTCGCGCCTCAGCCGGGGCAACACCGACCTGCGCCGCGAGCTCAAGCACACGCTGATCACGACATTCGGCCGCGACTTCGCGACCACGAACACCGAGTTCCAGCGGGTCGACTCGGGCCGCGAGGGGCGTCAGAGCCAGACCTGGGTGCGGACCGACAAGGGCTGGAAGGTCGTGAGCGCCCACGTCTCCTGGCTGACCCCGGCGCCCTGACCGCGTTGCTCAAGGCGCAGGCTGGCTGCTGATCTTCTGGGCAGCGCGCATGCTCGGCTCCGGAGCCGACCCACTCAAGCCTTTGATTTCCTTCGCCATGGCCTCCGGCATACGGCTTGCTGCCACCTGGGTCATCGCCCGGGCGTCGGCGGGCAAGGAGTCAGGGTCATGGACGGAAAGCAGCTGGAGACCGAGCTCGAGCGTCTGGTGCTGAACGCCTTGCCGGCGCTCGTGCGCGAGCAGGTCACCGCCGAGCGGGGGCGCCTGTATCGGGCGGTCATGATGCGGCTGGAGCTGCCGCTGCTCCGCCACGTGCTCGATCTCTCGGGCGGCAATCAGCTCAGGGCGGCGCGCCTGCTGGGCATCAATCGCAATACCTTGCGCAAGCGGCTCCGGGTGCTCGGCCTCCTGCCGCACGCCTCCACCCGGAACGAGACGCTGGCCTAACCTCCGGCCGTCTGGTCGTGCGGCGGGGGGCGGGGTACACTGGCTCCTCGTGCGTCCGTCCGCGTCCCTTCCGCCGGCCTTCGGGTCCGCTGCGCTCCTCCTCATCGTACTCTCGGGATGCGCCGGCCTGCCCTCGGAGCCCGTCCCGGGCGAGCCACCGCATCACGCCAAGGGCGGCTTCCGGAACACCGCCCCCGACTTCCACCGTGCCGAGGGCTGGAGGCGGATCAAGTTCCTTGCGAGCCGTAGCTGGCAAAGCCTCGTCTCGCCGCGCACCTTCGACACGCCACGGGAGAGTGCCGAGGGGCTCGCGGCAGGGCAAGCGCTTTGGGCGGGCGCCGAGCCCATCATCACCTGGATCGGGCATGCGAGCCTGCTGATCCGCCTCGACGGTGTCACGATCCTCACCGATCCCACCTGGAGCGAGCGGGCTAGCCCGTTTTCCTGGGCGGGCCCGAAGCGGCTGGTCCCGCCCGGGCTGCCGTTCGAGAGTCTGCCACGGGTGGACGTGGTGGTGCTGTCCCACGATCACTACGATCACCTGGATCTGCCCACCGTGCAGCGGCTCGCGAAGGCCTACGAACCGCTGTTCGTCGTACCGCTCGGCCTCAAGGCATGGCTGGCGGAGCGCGGCGTCACGCGGGTCGAGGAGCGCGACTGGTGGGGGCGGGTGGAGCATCGGGGCGTGAGCTTCGTGTGCACTCCCGCCCAGCACTTTTCGCAGCGCACCCCCTGGGATCAGAACCAGCGGCTCTGGGCCACGTGGGCGGTGCTGGGTCCGTCGCGCCGCTTCTACTTCACCGGCGACACCGGGTACTTCGACCAGTTCAAGGAGATCGGCGCGCGGTTTGGCCCGTTCGACCTGGCCGCGGTGGCGATCGGCGCATACATCCCACCCGAGATCATGCGCTCGGTTCACATGACGCCCGAGCAGGCGGTGCAGGCCGCGCAGGACGTCGGAGCGCGCGTCACGCTCGGCATGCACTGGGGGACGTTCGACCTCGCCGAGGAGCCGCTCGGCGAGCCGCCCGAGCGCATGCTCGCGGAGACCGCCCGGCGGGGCATCGGACCCGAGCGCGCCTGGATCCTGAAGATCGGCGAGACACGCCGCTGGTAGGCCCACGCTGGTAGGATGATCCCGGCATGGCGAGCCGGGTGCTGATCGTCGAAGACGAACCGGACATCCGGGACCTGCTGACCTTCCACCTCGAGCGCGACGGCTTTCAGGTCGTGCGCGTCGGCGCGGGGATGGAGGCGCTACGCCAGGTGCATCTCACCCCGCCGGACCTCGTCATCCTCGATCTCATGCTACCGGAGATGGACGGGCTCGAGGTGTGCCGCCGCCTGCGCGCGGACGCGGCGACCGCGACGCTGCCCATCATCATGCTCACCGCCAAGGGCGACGAGGTGGATCGAGTCGTGGGCCTCGAGATCGGCGCCGACGACTACATCGTGAAGCCCTTCTCGCCGAAGGAGCTGATCGCGCGCGTGCGCGCGGTGTTACGGCGCTCGCGGGCGCCGGCGGCGGGTGCGCCGCTGGTGGTGGGCGACATCCAGCTCGACGGAGCCACCCATCAGGCCGTTGCGGGCGGTCGGCCGCTGAGCCTCACCCCGAAGGAGTTCGACCTCCTTCGCGCGCTCCTGGAAGCGCGCGGGCGCGTGCTATCGCGGGAATTCCTGCTCGACCGGGTGTGGGGGTATGCGCGGGCGGGGGAGATCGAGTCGCGAACGGTGGACGTGCACGTTCGCCGGCTCCGCGCCAAGCTGGGCGCGGAGGGCGAGCGGATCCTCACCGTGAAGAACGTGGGCTATCGTCTGGACCCGGACTCCTGACCGTGCGCGCGCTCATCCTGTTCCTCCGGCGGCGCATCGCGCTGAAGCTGACCCTCACCCTGGTGGGTTTCACCGGCATCGCCGCCCTGGCCGCCGGCCTCTACGTGAACCGCGCCCTGGAGGGGTTTGCCGCCGATTCCCTCGAGGCGCGGCTGGCCGCGGTGGGCCGCGTCCTTCACGACGAGACGTGCGCCCAGCTCCCGGCGGACGCGGGCGCGCCGAGCATACAGGCCTTCGCGACCCGCGCCGGGCGGACCACGGGGGCACGCGTGACGGTGATCGCGCCCGACGGCCGGGTGCTCGCCGAGTCGGGCGCCGCGCCGGGCGGCGTGGCGGCGATGGAGAATCACGCCGATCGTCCCGAGGTGCGCGCGGCCCTGGCGGGGCGGGTGGGGCGCGATCTCCGCACCAGCGCGACGCTCGACGCGCCGCTCCTCTACGTCGCCATGCCCGTGCGCCAAGGCGACCGGCTCGTCGGCGTGCTGCGCCTCGCCGTGCCGCTGTCGGAAGTCACCGCGTCGTACGAGAGCGTGCATCGCGTGATGCTGGTGGGCGGGCTGGTCGCCCTCACGGTGGCGCTCGGCATCGGCCTCTTCGTGTCCGGGCGCGTGACGCGGCCCGTGGTGGAGATGCAGGCGATCGCTCGCCAGCTCAGCGAGGGCAGCTTCGCCGTGCGCGCGCCCGTGCGCTCTCCGGATGAGATCGGTACCCTCGGCCGCTCGCTCAACGTGCTGGCCGCGCGGCTCCGCGAGAAGATCCAGGACCTCGCCCAGGAGCAGGCCAAGGCCACCGCCATCCTCGACGGGATGGTCGAGGGCGTGATCGCGGTGGACGGCCATGACCACATCCTGCTCATGAACGAGCGCGCGCGGGCGATGTTCAATCTGGAGAGTGGACGTGTGGAGCGCAAGCCATTCCTCGAGGTCATCCGCAACGCGGACCTCCACACCGTCTTCCGCGAGGGACGGGCTGCGGGCGCGGACGATACGGGGGACGCGGCGGCGGTGCGGCGGGAGCTGCGTCTGAGCACGCCGGTCGAGCGCATCCTGCAGGTGCACGCGGTGCCGTTGCGGCTCGGCCCCGGCGAGACCGGCGTGGCCATGGTGCTCCACGACATCACGGCGCTGCGACAGCTCGAGCAGGTCCGCACGGAGTTCGTCGCGAATGTCTCCCACGAGCTCCGGACCCCGCTCACCGCCATCCAGGGCTATCTCGAGACCCTGCTGGGGGGCGCGATGGAGGATCCGGCGCATGCCCGGCGCTTCCTCGAGGTGGTGTTCCGGCACACGGAGCGGCTCGGCCGGCTGCTCAACGATCTCACCGACCTCTCCAACATCGAGCTCGGACGTGTGGCGCTACACCGAGGGCCGGTCGACCTTGCCGAGGTCGTGGAGGGGACCCTCGACATCATCCGCGCCAAGGCCGATGCGGGCGGGGTGCGGCTGGAGGCGCGGCTGCCCGATCACATGCCCGCGGTGCACGCGGATCGCGACCGGCTGGCGCAGATCCTCATCAACCTGGTCGACAACGCCGTGAAGTACACGCCCGGGGGCGGTCGCGTGACCGTGGAAGGTGCGGCGGGAGTCGGGCTCGTGGAGGTGACGGTGGCCGACACGGGCGTCGGCATTCCGCCCGCCGACCTCCCCCGTGTCACCGAGCGCTTCTACCGGGTGGACAAGGCGCGCTCGCGCGAGCTGGGCGGCACCGGCCTCGGCCTCGCCATCGTCAAGCATCTGGTCGCCGCCCACGGGGGCACTCTCGTGATCGAAAGCCGGTTGGGTGAGGGCACCCGGGTGCGCGTCACCCTGCCCGCGGCGGAGCCGACGCTCGCCGTCTGAACGCGGCCTCTCAGCGGGGGGATCACTGGAAATAGCCCCCGAGGCCCGCCGCGAACACCGCCACGCCCAGCAGCACGGGCAGGCCCAGCCCCTGTCGCACGGTGATGACGCCGCCGTGACGGGACGACGACACCCGTCACTGAAACTTCACTCGCGGAGCGGTACGGCGTTCACATCCCCCGTGGGACGCTGAACGCAATGAGCGCACTCCATGTCGAGCGGCAGGGGCGAGCCGATCTGCACGTGCACACGTGGTGGAGCGACGGGCCGCAGCGCCCGGAAGCGGTGGTCGCGGCCGCGGCGGGACGCGTCGACGTGTTGGCCATCACGGACCACGACGAGTCGCCACGTCCACTATCAGTCGCGTTCTCTCATCAAGTTTTTGCGCCAGAGCGCGCAAAGGAGAGCCCTGTGAGCGACCACGGCGACTGCAACTTTCGTTGGCTGGAGCGCGGTGAGGGCGAGCCGGTGCTGTTCCTCCACGGGCTCTTCGGGCGCATGCACGACTGGGACGCCACGCTCGACCGCCTCAGCGCGTCCTGCCGTCCCATGGCGCTCTCGCTCCCGATGTTCGAGCCCTGGCTGCCGGAGCCCACCATCGAAGCCCTCGCGGATCACGTGCGCGGCTTCCTGGATGCCCTGGAGATCCCGCGCCTGATCCTCGGCGGGAACTCCCTCGGCGGTCACGTAGCCCTTCGCGTGGCCCTGGCTGCCCCCGAGCGCGTGTCCGGCCTCGTGCTCACCGGCTCGTCGGGGCTCTTCGAGCGGAGCTTCACGCGCGGGGTGCCGCACCGCCCGAGCAAGGCGTTCGTGCGCGAGAAGATGGAGGAGATCTTCTACGACCCCGAGCTCGTGACGCCGGAGTGGGTCGAGTCGGTGCGGCGGCTGGTGACCGCGCCAACCTCCGCGATGCGCGTCCTGCGCTTGGCCCGCGCCGCACGGCGCGACAACGTCGGGGCACGCCTCCACGAGTTGCGGCCGCCGACCCTGCTCGTGTGGGGCCGGGAGGATCGCATCACGCCACCCGAGGTGGCCGAGCGCTTCCAACAGCTCATCCCCGACGCGGAGCTCCTCTACCTCTCGTCGTGCGGCCACGCGCCGATGCTCGAGGGGCCGGGTCCGTTCTCCGCCGCGGTCGCCTGGTGGCTCAAGGCTTCACGCGACCGGCGCGCGACGCCCGTGCTGGCGATGGAGTCGGCCTCCCTGGGGTCCGCGCGATGATGGCGCGCGCGGCGGCGAGGGTGCTGGACTGGTGGGCCGCGCGGCGCCGGCGGTCGCTCGAGCGGGCGTGGCGGCGGCCGGGCGGCGTGCAGGAGGAGCGGTTGCTGAGTCTCGTCACCGCCGCGCGCGACACCGAGTTCGGCCTCGCTCACGGCTTCGCGGCGATCCGCTCGGTGGCGGAGTATCAGGAGCGAGTGCCGCTGCGCGACTATCTGGGCCTCCAGTCCCTGTGGGCGCGCGCGGTGTGGGGCGTGCGGGATGTGACGTGGCCCGGCGAGGTGCGCCACTGGGTGAAGACGTCCGGGACCACCGCCGGCGACAAGCTGATCCCGGTCACGCGGGAGGCGCTCTCCGCCCACCGCCGCGGCGGCTGGGACGCCCTGCTCCTCGCGGCGGAGCGTGTGGGCGCGGAGCCGCTGCTCGGCGGCCCGATGCTCTTCCTCGGCGGCAGCACCACCCTCAAGCCCCTCGGCGAGCGCAGCGTGGTCGGCGACCTCTCGGGGCTCACGGTGCGGCGACTCCCGCCGGTGCTTCGCGAGCGCTACGCGCCGGGCCCTGCGGCGGCGATCCAGGACTGGGAGACACGGGTCGAGGCGGTCGCACGGCAGGTCGCCTGGCAGGACGTGCGCCTCCTCGCGGGCATGCCATCCTGGATGCTCGTGCTGTTCGAGCGCATCGCCCGGGTGCGCGACCTGGAGGGCCGACCCGTGCGCGACATGCGGCAGTGCTGGCCCGAGCTCCGCATCTTCGTCCACGGCGGGGTGTCCTTCGGGCCCTACGCGAGCGTGCTGGCGGAGTGGCTGGGCCGCCCGCTCGAGCGTCTCGAGGTGTATCCGGCGTCCGAGGGCTGGGTCGCGATGCAGACGGAGTCGCGGGACGGCCTGACCCTGACCCTCGACCACGACATCTTCTACGAGTTCGTGCCCGTGGAGGACGTGGGCTTGGACCGGCCCCGGCGCCACACGGTGGCGGACGTCGAGCTCGGGCGCCCGTACGCGGTCGCGCTCAGCACGACCGGCGGCCTCTGGTCGTATCTCCTGGGCGATACCGTGCGCTTCACCGCGCGCGACCCGCTGCGCCTCCGCATCATCGGGCGCACGCGGCACTTCGTGAACGCGTTCGGGGAGAACGTGATCGTCGAGGAGGTGGAGCGCGCGCTCACCACCGCGTGCCATCGGACAGAGGCGGAAGTGGTCGAGTTCACGGTGGCGCCGCGCTATCCCTCGGAGGCTGAGGCGCGGGGCAGCCACGACTGGCTGGTGGAGTTCCGCGTGCCGCCTCGCGAGCCCGAGGAGTTCGCGCGCCTGCTCGACGAGGCGCTCGCCGCCCTGAACACCGATTACGGTACCAAGCGCTGGCGGAATGTCGGCATGGTAGCGCCGCGCATCGTGACCCTGCCTGCCGGCACCTTCCACCACTGGATGCAGCGGGCGGGTAAGCTTGGCGATCAGCACAAGGTGCCGCGCGTGAGCAACGGCCGCGAGCTCGCGGAGGCGCTGCTCGCCGCGGGTGGGCTGGGGGCGCGTTTGGCGGCGCCCGGGGCCGTGGGCAGCCGGTGAGCATCGCGTGATCGTGCGCCAGGGACGCGGTGTTCCCACCGGTACGAGATGCTTCTGGCGGTCTAGGGGCCCGGCTCAGCCGGTCGGGCGGATACGGGAGCCGTTCGCCAGCTCGTAGAGCAGCTCCTGCGAGCGCAGGGGAGGCGAGGTCGTGGCGATCACGCGCTCGGACCGCCCGTCCGGGCGAATCAGCCGCGCCTTGGCGGTGTCGGCGAGCTGGATCTCGAGCATCTCGTGGATCTGGCGCTGCAGCGCGGGCTCGAGGATCGGGAAGGTCACTTCAACGCGATTGTCGAGGTTGCGCGGCATCCAGTCCGCCGAGGCCAGGAGGTAGTCCGGGTTGCTGCCGTTCTGGAAGTAGTAGACCCGGGCGTGCTCGAGATAGCGGTCGATGATGGAGATCGCGCGGATGCGGTCGGAGAGACCGGGTACGCCGGGGCGCAGGCAGCAGATGCCGCGGACGATGAGGTCGATCTGGACCCCCGCCGAGCTCGCCTTGTAGAGCTCCTCGATCAGCTCGCGATCCACCAGGCTGTTCATCTTGCCGATGATCCGGGCCGGTCGCCCGGCGCGGGCGTGCTCCGCCTCGCGCCGGATGCGGCTCGCCAACCCCTCGCGCAGGCTCGTGGGCGCTACCGCGAGGTGGTGGAACCTACGCGGTCGCGTATAGCCGGTGAGGAGGTTGAACAGCTCGGTGAGGTCCTCGCCGAAGCTCTCCCGGCACGTGAAGAGACCAAGATCGGCATAGGTGCCGCCGGTGCGCACGTTGTAGTTGCCGGTCGCGAGGTGGCAATACCGGCGGATGCCATCCGGCTCCTGGCGCACGACCAGGCATGCCTTGCAATGGGTCTTGTAGCCGACCAGGCCGTACACCACGTGCGCGCCCACTTCCTCGAGCGCGCGCGCCCAGCGGATGTTCGCCTCCTCGTCGAAGCGCGCCTGCAGCTCGACGAGCACCGCGACCTCCTTGCCGTTCTCGGCGGCCCGGGTGAGCGCCTGTGCGATCGGCGAGGTGGGGCTCACCCGGTAGAGCGTCATCTTGACCGCGAGGACCTTCGGATCCTCAGCCGCCGCGCTCACGAAGTGGGTGACGGCGTCGAAAGAGTGATACGGGTGGTGGGCGAGGATGTCGCCCGCGCGGATCGCCGACCACACGTCCGGGCTGCCCTCGAAGGCGGGCAGGGGGCGCGGCGGGAGCGGCCGGTCCTTGAGGGCGGGCAGATCCACCGCCGAGTACAGGCCGAAGAGGTCCGAAAAGGACGCGAAGCCGGCGGCCGCGTAGAGATCCTGCGGCTCGAGCTCGAGCTCATCGAGCAGGGTGGTCAGCACGGACTCGGGGAGGTCGGCGTCGTACTGCAGCCGCACCGCATCGCCCATGCGGCGGCCGCGCAGCCCGGCCTCGATGCTCGCGAGGAGGTCCATGGCGCGGGCGCGCTCGAGCTGGATGTCCGAGTCGCGAGTCACGCGGATCGCGTGGCAGGACTCGATCTCGTAGCCGTGGAAGAGCCACGGCATGTGCATCCGGATTACGTCCTCCAGGAGCATGAACGCGAACTGCCCAGGGGCGGCGGGCAGCGCGATGAACCGCGGCACCACGTGGGCGGGTAGGTGGACGAGCGCGAGGGTGGCGCGGGGGAGCGGTGAGGTCTCGATCGGGCGGACGGATGCGACCAGGCAGAGGGCGCGATTGCCGAGATGCGGGAAGGGATGCCCCGGATCGATCGCGAGCGGCGTGATGATCGGGTGGAGAATGCGCCGGAAATAGTCCTCGAGGAAGGTGCGCTGCTCGTCCGTCGCCTCCTTCGGCCGAATGATCGCGATACCTTCGGCGGCGAGGAGGGGCTGGATCTCCTCCAGGAAGCACCGGTGCTGCTCGTCCACCAGCTCGTGGATCCGTCGCATGATGGCGCTGAGCGCGGCAGCGGGCGTGAGGCCGTCCGGGCCGGGCGTCGTGTCGCCCGCGCGGAGCTGCCGCTTGAGCCCCGCGACACGCACCATGAAGAACTCGTCGAGATTGGAGCTGAAGATGGCGAGGAACTTGACGCGCTCGAGCAGCGGCACGCTGGGATCCTGGGCCTCCTCGAGGACGCGGGCGTTGAACTCGAGCCAGGAGAGCTCGCGATTGATCAAATTCGTCTCACTCATGGTGTCCTGCTTCCGTTGAAGGTTTCGCGAAGGAGAATGCCGTCGCGGACCCCGAGGGTGGAGACCGTCATTCTACGATATCCGCAGAGGATCATCAATTCCTCGATCACCACTGCGCCGGCGAGGATGATGTCGGCGCGCTCGGCCTTGAGGCCGCGCAGTCGGCGACGGCGACGCAGCGAGACCGCCTCGAGCCGCTGGCGGATCGCGATCACGTGCGACTGCGAGAGGCGGAGTCCGTGACGCGTGCGGCGTCGCTTCGATGTCCGCGCCAGATGCATGCGCGCCAGCGCCCGCACGGTGCCGCCCAGACCGATGAGGTCCGCGCCGGGTGCGGCGGGCGGCAGGGCGGCGAGCACGTGATCCCGGATCTCGCCGCGCAGTGCGCGAAGCTCGCGGCCGCTGGGCGGGTCGTGGTGCAGGAAGCGTCGCGTCAGACGCACGGCGCCAAGAGGGAGGCTGGCGAAGGCGATCAGCCGCCCGGCGTGCACGCGTGACACCTGCAAGCTGCCTCCGCCGAGATCGGCCACCGCGCCCTCGCGGATCCGATGCGCGCTCAGCGCGGCCAGCGCGCCCAGCCGCGCTTCCTGGCGCGAGCTCAGCACGCGGACGTCCACGCCCTCGCGGCGCCGCAGCGGATTCAGCAGCCGCTCTCGATTGGCCGCGTCACGCACCGCGGCGGTGGCCACCGCGACCACGCGGGGGCGGGCGCCGTTGTTCACGGTGCCGAGGAAGCGATGGACGGCGCGGAGCGTGGAATCGACCGCGGCCTGCGGCAACCGGCCGGGCTCGCCACTGCCGAGTCGAGTCTGGACGCGCTGTTCCTTCAGGATGCGGAATCCCACGCCCTCATTGATCCGTGTCAAAAGGAAGCGAGCAGCGTTCGAGCCGAGGTCGATCAGGGCCACCAGCTCGGACATGGCGGCAAGTGTCGACGAGTTGCCGCATTACCGTCAAGCAACAGAATTGTTACGAGGACAGTTATCCACCTCTATCCACCGGCAACAACATATCCGGGCGACGAGATGCCCGATGGCACCACCGGATGGGTGTCTCCGCATGAATGGGGGCGGTGTGGTTCCCCGACGGTCTTCGGGCTATAGTGGCATTCACCGGCCACGGGCCGCGGTGAAGCGCCGAGCGCACGGGAGGAGCATTAGATGGCGAGCGACGAGAGCAGGGACACCATCCGCGACAAGGTCAAGGAGAAGTACGGCCAAGCGGCGCTGCGCGTGATCGCGACCGATGATGCCGGTTGCTGCGGTACCGCCTCATCCCTGGGCTGTGCGGACCCGATAACGTCCGATCTCTACGATGCCGCCCAGACCTGCGGGCTGCCGCAGGAGGCAATGGCGGCGTCCCTGGGCTGCGGCAATCCCACCGCGCTCGCCCAGCTCGTCCCCGGCGACGTGGTCCTGGATCTCGGCTCGGGCGGCGGCATCGACGTGCTCCTGTCGGCGAGGCGAGTGGGGCCGACGGGCAAGGCCTATGGCCTCGACATGACGGACGAGATGCTTGCACTGGCGCGCGAGAATCAGCAGAAGGCCGGGCTCGGCAACGTGGAGTTCCTCAAGGGGGAGATCGAGGCCATCCCGCTGCCCGACGCGCACGTGGACGTGATCATCTCCAACTGCGTGATCAATCTCTCCGGTGACAAGGACCGCGTCCTCAAGGAGGCGTTCCGTGTCCTCAAGCCAGGCGGACGCTTCGCGGTGTCGGACGTGGTCGTGCGGGGCTCCGTGCCAGCGGCGATCCGGCGCAGCGTCGAGCTCTGGATCGGCTGCGTGGCGGGCGCCCTCGAGGAGCGGGAGTACCGGGACAAGCTGTCCGCGGCCGGGTTCGAAGCCATCGACGTCGAGCCCACCCGCATCTACCAGGTGGAGGACGCGCGCGCGTTCCTCGCGAAGGCGGGCATCGACGCCGATGCCATCGCTGCGGAAGTGGAAGGGAAGTTCATGAGCGCGTTCATCCGCGCGCGGAAGCCTGCGTCGTAGGGGCTCATTGGGGTCTTCACCCAGGATTTACGCCACCGTCATCGCAGCGTAACCTCACGCCGCGATAGTCCGCCTGTGCGAACCACAGGTGAGATGACACCCCCCATGCAGCGGCGGCGCCTTCCCGGGGACGCGGCGAGCCCGACCGGCCGCGAGCGCCTCGGTCGCGTGCTCGTCGTCGAGGACGAGCAGGACGTCGCCGAGCTCATCCGGTTCAATCTCCGGAAGGAAGGCTACGAGGTCACGGTGGTGGGCAGCGGCGCCGACGGCGTGCGCCACGCCCGCGAGGGCAAGCCCGACGTCATCCTGCTCGACATCATGGTGCCCCAGCTCAACGGGTGGGAGGTGTGCCGCCGCCTCAAGCAAGACGCAGACACACGGCGGATTCCCATCATCATGGTCACGGGCCGCGTCGACGAGGGCGACAAGGTGCTGGGTTTCGAGCTGGGCGCCGATGACTACGTGACCAAGCCCTTCTCACCGCGCGAGCTCGTGGCGCGCGTCCGGGCGGTCACCCGCCGGGGCCGGCCGGGGGACGGCGCGGACAAGAAGCGTCAGCTCAAGGTCGGCGACCTCGAAATCGACCGCGATCGCTTCGAGGTGCGGATGAAGGGTCGCGCAGTCGAGCTCACCCCCAAGGAGTTCGAGCTGCTCGCCACCCTGGCGGGCGCTCCAGGGCGCGTGTTCGGCAGAGAAGAGCTGCTGGACCTGGTCTGGGGGCGGGACGGATTCGTCGAGCCACGCACCGTAGACGTCCACGTGGCCCGGCTGCGCGGCAAGTTCATCGCCGCCAAGGTGCCGGAGCCCGGCGTGGAGACCGTCCGGGGGGTCGGGTACCGATTTCGCGATGTTACACCGCGTTAGCACGAACGTAACCCAACCGTAATGTCGGCGAAGTACGCTCGCCCCGAACTCGAAGGTAGACAAGGAGCTTCGATGATGACGCGACGGCGGATGCTCATGATGATCGTGGCGGTCGCAGTATGCTTCACGCTCGGCGACCCCCGGCCGATCGGGGCGCAGATGCTGGTCAACGGCGCGGGAGCGACATTTCCGTATCCCATCTACTCCAAGTGGTTCGAGGAATACATCAAGGTCGATCCCGCGGTCCGATTCAACTACCAGTCGATCGGCAGCGGCGGAGGGATCCGCCAGATCTCGGAGCGCACGGTCGATTTTGGCGCCAGTGATGGGCCGATGACGGACGACCAGCTGAAGAAGGCCCCCGGCGAGATCTTCCACTTCCCCACCGTGCTGGGTGCGGTGGTGCCGACGTACAACCTCCCCGGCAATCCCAAGCTTCGCTTCACCGGCCAGGTGCTCGCCGACATCTTCCTGGGCAAGATCATCAAGTGGAACGATGAGCGAATCAAGGCGCTGAACCCGTCCGAGGCCCTCCCGGACCGACCCATCGTGGTGGTGCACCGCTCTGACGGCAGCGGCACCACCTTCATCTGGGTCGACTACCTCTGCAAGGTCAGCAAGGAGTGGGAGCAGAAAGTCGGTCGCGGCACTTCGGTGAACTGGCCGGTGGGCTTGGGCGGCAAGGGGAACGAGGGGGTGGCCGGGCAGGTGAAGGCGGCGCCCGGCGCGCTCGGCTATGTCGAGCTCGCCTACGCCATCACCAACAAGCTGCCCGCGGGGGCGGTGCGTAACCAGGCGGGGAAATTCGTGGAGGCCAGCATCGAGAGCACGACCGCAGCGGCGGCGGGGGCGGCGAGCGCCATGCCGGCCGACTTCCGCGTCTCGCTGACCAATCCCGCCGGGGACGGAGCGTATCCCATCGCGAGCTTCACGTGGCTGCTCGTGTACAAGGAGCAGCGGGACGAGGCCAAGGGGAAGGCGCTCGTGCGCTTCCTCTGGTGGGCGGTTCATGATGGCCAGAAGTATCCCTCGCCGCTTCTCTATGCCCCGATCCCCCCCGCAGTGGTGAAGCAGATCGAGGCGCGCATCGGGCAGATCACCTTCGGCGGCAAGCCGATCCTCGCCGCGCGGTGATGCATGGCAGATAGCGCGAGCCTCGCGCAGGAAGCCAGGCGCACCTGGACCCCCCGCCCGGCGACGCGCCGGCGGGCCGGCCGCGTGGGCGATCCGCTCTTCCGCGGCCTGCTCCGCGCGGCCGCCTGGGCGGTGGTCGTGCTCGCCGGAGGCCTGATGGCGGCGCTGGTCTGGGAGTCCAGCGCCGCCATTCGTGCCTTCGGCTTTCGCTTCGTGACGACGTCGACCTGGGACCCCGTGGCCGGCGAGTTCGGCGCACTCCCGTTCATCTACGGCACCCTCGTCTCGTCGCTCCTGGCGCTGCTCATCGCCGTCCCCCTCTCGCTCGGCGCGGCCATCTATCTCTCCGAGCTCGCGCCGGCCTGGGTGCGGCCGCCGGTCAGCTTCCTCATCGAGATGCTGGCCGCAGTGCCGAGCGTCGTCTATGGGCTCTGGGGAATCTTCGTGCTGGTGCCCTGGCTACGCGATTGGGTGCAGCCACCGCTGGGCCGCTGGCTGGGCGTTCTCCCGCTCTTCTCGGGACCCGGTTACGGGGTCGGCATGCTGGCCGCCGGCTTGATCCTGTCGATCATGGTCCTGCCGTACATCACGTCGGTTGCGCGGGAGGTGCTCCTCGCCGTTCCGAACGCCCAGCGGGAGGCCGCCCTCGGGCTCGGAGCCACCGGCTGGGAGGCCATCCGGGTGGCCGTTCTGCCCTACGGTCGCACCGGGTTGATCGGGGCGATCCTCCTGGGTCTGGGCCGGGCGCTCGGGGAGACGATGGCCGTGACCATGGTGATCGGAAACCGCCCCGCGATCTCCGCGTCGCTGTTCGCGCCCGGATACACGATGGCGAGTGTCATCGCGAACGAGTTCACCGAGGCCACGTCGGATCTCTACGTTTCGGCGCTGGTGGGGGTGGGCCTGCTCCTCCTCGTGGTCACGATCGTGGTGAACGCCCTCGCCCGTCTCCTCGTGTGGAGCGTCGGCGCGCCGGCGGGAGCACGCGAGTGACGCCCCGCGCGCGGCGCCGGATCGACCGCGCGGTGAGCGTGCTCGCCGCGCTCTGTGCGGCGGCCGTCATCGCCCCGCTGCTGATGATCTTCGGCTTCCTGCTCTACCAGGGCGCCTCGGCGGTGAACGTCGACTTCTTCACGCATCTCCCCAAGCCCGTGGGCGAGCCCGGTGGGGGAGTCGCCAACGCCATCGTGGGCAGCCTGATCATGATCGGGCTCGCCGGAATCCTCGCGGTCCCTCTCGGGGTCCTCGGCGGCGTGTACCTCGCCGAGTCGCGCGACCGCCGGCTGCCAGGGGGGGTCCGCTTCCTCGCCGACGTGCTCAACGGTGTCCCGTCCATCGTCTTCGGCATCTTCGCCTACACCATCGTGGTGATTCCGATGCGCCGCTTCTCGGCTCTCGCGGGTGGGCTCGCCCTGGCCTTCATCATGATCCCCATCATCGTGCGTACGGCGGAGGAGATGGTGCGGCTGGTGCCCAACGCGCTCCGGGAAGCCGGGCTCGGCATCGGTCTTCCGCAGTGGAAAGTGACGCTCCACGTGGTCTTGCCGGCGGCGCGGGCCGGCATCGTCACCGGCGTCATCGTGGCGGTGGCCCGGGTGGCGGGCGAGACGGCGCCGCTCCTCTTCACCGCGCTCGGCAACCGGTTCTGGCACCAGGGGTTGGATCAGCCCATCGCGGCGCTGCCGCTCCAGATCTACGCGTACGCCATCGCGCCCTACGAAGACTGGCACCGGCAGGCGTGGGCCGGCGCGCTCGTACTCATCACGCTGGTGTTTCTCACCAGCCTGGCGGCTCGGCTGGCCACGCGAGGCCGGACCGTTGCGCGCTGAGGGGACCATGGGAGACGGGATCTATGTCAGGGGACTGAAGGCCTGGTTCGGGCCGTCGCTGGTCATCAAAGGCGTGGACCTCACGGTGGCGCCCAATGCGGTGACCGCCATCATCGGGCCATCCGGCTGCGGCAAGTCCACGTTCATCCGTTGCCTCAATCGGATGCACGAGACGGTGCCAGGCGCCCGGGTCGCGGGCGAGGTCTACCTGAATGACGAGGACCTCTACGCACCCGGCGTGGATCCCGTGGACGTGCGCCGACGCATCGGCATGGTGTTCCAAAAGGCCAATCCGTTCCCCACCATGTCGATCTTCGACAACGTGGCCGCCGGCCTGCGACTGGCCGGTGTGCGCCAGCGCGCCGCGCTCCAGGAGGAAGTCGAGCGAGCGCTGACGCACGCGGCCCTCTGGGACGAGGTGAAGGACGATCTCGACAAGTCCGGCGTGAGCCTCTCCGGCGGCCAGCAGCAGCGGCTCTGCATCGCGCGCGCGCTCGCCGTCGACCCGCAGATTCTCCTCATGGACGAGCCGTGCTCCGCCCTCGACCCCATCGCGACCGCCAAGATCGAGGAGCTGATCCACGAGCTCAAGAAAGATCTCACCATTGCCATCGTGACCCACAACATGCAGCAGGCGGCCCGCGTCTCGGAGTGGACCGGCTTCTTCCTCCTGGGCGAGCTCGTCGAGTTCGGTGTGACGAAGGAGATCTTCACCACCCCCCACGACCGCCGCACGGAAGACTACATCACCGGGCGATTTGGATAGAGGCGCGGACGATGACCCGACATTTCCACGAGGAGCTGGAAGCGCTCAAGCAGACCCTTCTTGCCATGGGGGGCTTAGTCGAGGACCAGATCCGCCGCGTGATGCGGGCCCTCCTCGAGCGAGACGACGCGCTGGCTCGCGAGGTCATCGACCGCGACCGGCAGGTCAACGCGTATGACGTCGAAGTGGACGAGCAATGCGTGGAGCTCCTCGCCCTGCACCAGCCGGCGGCGAGCGATCTGCGCTTCATCACCACCGCCATGAAGATCGTGACCGATCTCGAGCGCATCGGGGACCAGGCGGTGAACATCGCCCAGCGGGCGCTCGAGCTCCACCAGGAGCCGCAGCTCAAGCCCTACGTGGACCTGCCGCGGATGGCGGAGATGGCCCAGCGGATGGTCAAGGAGAGCCTGGACGCCTTCGTGACCCGGGACACCGAGCTGGCGCGACGGATATGCGGCGAGGACGCTGCGGTGGACGCCCTCAAGGAGCAGATCTTCCGTGAGCTCCTCACGTTCATGATGGGCGACCCGCGGACCATTCCCCGGGCGCTGCGCCTCATCCTGATCTCGCGCTTCATGGAGCGCGTGGCCGACCACGCCACCAACATCGCGGAGATGGTGGTCTACATGGTCGAGGGCAAGATGGTGCGGCACACCCTGGCGTAGCGGCCTTCCGAGTCGCCGAATGTATACTCTGACCGTGAGTGCGGATCGACGCTATCAGCTCCAGTCGGAGCAGGGGAATCGTGCCGTCGACGCTCTCCTCGAGCAGCTCCGGGTCCCCGAGAGCTCGTGGCGCCTCTACGCCGAGATGCTCATCACCGTCCTCAAGATGTTCGAGGACGGCGCGGGGGTGGCGGACCTCAAGATCACCAGCGCCGCCCTCAAGGAGATGCGCTACGGCGTCAAGGTGTTCGCGCCGTGGCGCAGCGTGCCCAAGGTGACGGTGTTCGGCTCCGCCCGCACGCTGCCGGAGCACCCTGTATCCCGCCAGGCCGCGGCGTTCGGCCGCCGCATGCGGGAGGCGGGCTGGATGGTGATGACGGGGGCGGGGAGCGGCGTGATGGGCGCGGCCCAGGAAGGGGCGGGGCGCGAGCGTTCGTTCGGGCTCAACATCCGTCTGCCCTTCGAGCAGGAAGCCAATCCCTGGATCGCCGACGATCCCAAGCTCATCACGTTCAAGTACTTCTTCACCCGCAAGCTCTTCCTCGTGCGCGAGGCGCACGCGATGGCCTACTTCCCCGGGGGCTTCGGCACCGCCGACGAGGTGTTCGAGACCCTCACCCTCATCCAGACGGGGAAGGCCGCGCTGGCGCCGGTGCTGCTGGTAGACTCACCGGGCGGCAAGTTCTGGGAGGGCTTCGAGGACTTCATGCGCGAGTACATGGCCCGCGACGGCATGATCTCGCCCGAGGACCTGGCCCTCTACCGGCGCACCGACGACGTCGAGGCCGCGGTGGCCGAGTGCGAGCGCTTCTACCGCGTGTTTCACTCGCAGCGCTACGTGGGCGAGCGGCTCGTGTTCCGGCTGCGCCGGCCCCTGGAGGCGTCCACGGTGACGAAGCTCTCCGGGGATTTTTCCGACATCCTGAGCGGTCCCATCGAGCAGACGGAGGGACCGCTGGATGGCGAAGGGGGCGAGCTACCGGGGCTGCCGCGCCTCCGGCTGCCGTTCAACCGGCGCAGCTTCGGGCGTCTGCGCCTCCTGATCGACGCGGTGAACCAGGGCTAGGGATCGGCCGCCCCGTCCCGCCCGGCTACTCCTCCTCCGGCCGCTCCTCGGTGTACTGGCAGGCCGCGCACGCCCACGTGCGCAGCAGGGTCACGCGCTGGGAGTCGCGCCGCAGCGTCCAGGGGATGAGCTTGCGCGCCCCGCAGCGCGGGCATGCTTCGGTCTTCTGGCCCGGCTGCACCTCGAACGGGAGCCACGCGACTTTCCGGGGCAGCGGTGAGGGCTTCGCGGGTGGCGTCATGCGCGCGAGTATACCGTAGCGGCGGCGCCGCGGGCTATCATCGCACGCCATGTCTGCGGACCTGGTCCTCGTCGTCGCCAACGTGGTCTACGCCACGTCGTACGCCGCCACGCGCCTCACCCTGGACCATGTCCCACCCGCCACCCTCGCCCTGATCCGACTGGTGATCGGGGCCCTCGTGCTGATCCCGCTGGCGGTGGCGCTCCGGCCCGCCGCGGCGGCGCCGATCAGGCGCGCGGACCGCTGGAGCATCCTGTGGATGGGTGTGCTCGGCTTCGCGGGGGCCTTCGCGTTCTCGCACTGGGGCATCGCCCGCTCCACCGCCACGAACGCGGCGCTGCTCATCACAGTGGAGCCGATCTCGCTGATCCTCCTCTCGCCGTGGGCGCTGGGCGAGCGGCTCACGCGGCGGGAAGGACTGGGGGCGGCGCTGGCCCTGGCCGGCGCGGCGGTGGTGGTGGTCAACGGCATTCCCGGCCTCACCGCGGCGCTCGTGCCCCACTGGCGCGGGGACCTGTTGCTCATCCTCGCCGGCCTCGCCTACGCCGCGTACTCGCTATTCGGGCGGGGCGTGCTCGCCCGGCATCCCGCCATCGCGGTCACCGCGTGGTCCATCGCGTGGGGCGTGGCGGCCATGCTTCCGCTGGCCGCGCTCGAGTGGTCGGCGGGCGCCGAGCTCCGGCTCAACGGGCCGGCGATACTGGGGGTGCTCTACCTGGCCGTCCTCATCACGGCGCTGGGCTACCTCGCGTGGAACTGGGCGCTCGAGCGGGTGCCCGCGCCCCGCGCCGCTATCTTCCTCAACATCCAGCCGCTGGTGGGCGCGCTCCTGGGTGTCTACTATCTGGGCGAGCCCCTGACCGCGTTCACGGTGGCCGGCGGCGTGCTGATCCTGATCGGTCTGACTCTCACCGTCAAAACGCCGGGGAGAGGCTAGAATAGCGGCATGAGACGGGTCCGGGTCGCCCTTGCCCAGGTCAACCCCACGGTGGGGGCGGTCGAGTCGAACGCGCGCATGGTGATCGCGTGGATGGACCGCGCACGGGCTCTTGGGGCGGACGTGATGGCATTCCCGGAGCTGGTGCTCACCGGCTATCCTCCCGAGGATCTGGTCTTCAAGCCCGCCTTCATCGAGGCAAATCTGCGGGCGCTCGCCGACGTCGCCTCCCACAGCAAAGGCCTTACCGCGGTGGTGGGCTTCGTGGACAAGCGCGACGACATCTTCAACGCCGCCGCCATGCTCCACGACGGCGCGCACGTGGGGACCTACCACAAGCAGTACCTGCCGAACTACGGCGTGTTCGACGAGAACCGGTACTTCCAGGCCGGCACCGAGAGCCCGGTGTTCGCGCTCGGCGACCGCGTGCTCGCGGCCAACATCTGCGAGGACATCTGGTATCCCACCGGCCCGACCACCGTGCAGGCGCTCGCCGGCGCGGATCTCGTCATCAGCATCAACGCCTCGCCGTTCCACGCGGGGAAGGCGAAGTTCCGCGAGAAGATGCTGGCGACGCGGGCCGCCGACGACCTCGTGTGCCTCGCCTTCGTGAACACGGTGGGCGGGCAGGACGAGCTCGTCTTCGACGGCCAGTCGTTCATCTTCGACGAGAAGGGCGAGCGGGTGGCGCGCGGCCGCGCCTTCGAGGAGGACCTGGTCGTCGCGGACCTCGAGCTCGACAATGTGTTCCGCGCTCGGCTGCACGATTCCCGCCGCCGCAAGGAGAAGCTGCGGAGTGAGGGATCGGCGCGGCGCATCGCGCTGCCGCCCTTGGCCCCGCGCCCGCAACCCCCGCTCCCGCCGCGTGAGACTCCCGAGATCGGGCGGCTCGAGGAGACCTACCAGGCCCTGGTGGTGGGGTTGCGCGACTACGTGCGGAAGAACGGCTTCCGCCACGTGGCGGTGGGGCTCTCCGGCGGTATCGACTCGGCGCTGGTCGCCTGCATCGCGGTCGAGGCCCTGGGCGCCGCCAACGTGACCGGGGTGACCATGCCCTCGCCGTATTCCTCCGCGGGCACCCGCCGCGACGCGGCGCGGGTGGCGAAGCATCTCGGCATCGAGTTCCTGCGCCTTCCCATCACCGGCGTGTTCGCCGCGTATCGCCGCGCGCTCGCCAAGCCGTTCAAGGGCCTCAGGGAAGACGTGGCCGAGGAGAATCTTCAGGCCCGCATCCGCGGCAACTACCTCATGGCGCTCTCGAACAAGTTCGGCTGGCTCATCCTCACCACCGGCAACAAGAGCGAGATCGGGGTCGGCTACTCCACACTCTACGGCGACATGGCGGGCGGCTTCGCCGTCATCAAGGACGTGCCGAAGACGCTGGTCTACGAGGTCTCGGAGCACGTCAACGCGCGGGCCGGCCGGGAGCTCATCCCGCGCAGCATCTTCGAGCGGGCGCCCTCCGCCGAGCTGCGTCACGGCCAGACGGACCAGGACTCGCTGCCCCCATATCCCGTGCTCGACGCCATCCTCGAGGCCTACGTGGAGGGCGACCAGAGCCTGCCCGAGATCGTCGCCCAGGGCTTCGACGAAAGCACCGTGCGACGAGTCATCGCGCTGGTCGACCGGAACGAATACAAGCGCCGGCAGGGTCCCATCGGCATCAAGATCACGCCGCGCGCGTTCGGACGCGACTGGCGACTGCCGATCGTGAATCAGTTCAAGGAGTAGCCGTCGGCGACGTGTCGTGTCCGCGCGCATTGACAGTGTCCCCGAAAAGTGTCAGCCTGCAACAAAACTGGTCGCAACAATTCCTGTAGATCCGGCCGAAGTGAGGCCGCCCAGTCCAGTCAATCCATAGCATTTCCAGCCAGTTGACCGACCTTGCAGAGACTGCGTGGCATGGTACACGCCTTGCTACCCACCTCGTGGCGTTGCGGCAAACTCCCTAGAGAAAAGGCGGGTCCGTGAGCACAGACCAGCAGATCCCCGAAGTCGCGCCGGAGCAAGAGCCCGCCGCCGCGGCGCCGGAGCGGATCACGGTCGGTCTCGACAGCCTCCAGGACACCATCGCGCGGCTCGCCAAGCAGTTCGAGAACGCGCCTCGCCGCCGAGCCACCGACCATCCTCCCAAGCGCTACACTTCGAAGTTCGAGTACCTCGTCGAGCAGCAGCTGATCAGCCAGCAGGATCTCGACGCGGCCATCGCCGAGGCCAAGCGCGCCGCGACGCACGTCGACCTGATCCTGATGCAGCAGTACAACATCAGCAAGGCGCAGATCGGCCAGTCTTCCTCGGTGTTCTACCGGGTGCCGTTCATCGAGTTCGACGAGCGCCTCGTCATCTCGCCCGACCTCGTGCGCGAGATCAAGGTCGAGTACCTCAAGAAGAACTACTGGATCCCGCTCAGGCGCGAGGGGGGCGCGGTGGTCGTGCTGGTGGACGACCCCCACGACCTCGCCAAGGTCGACAGTGTCGAGCGGGCGCTCAAGAACCAGAAGGTCAAGCTCGCCGTCGGCTTCCGCAGCGACATCCTCCGCTTCATCGCGATCGCGAGCGGCGAGCAGGCCCCGCGGAACCCCAGCGCCACCGCCGAGTCCATCCAGGACATCATCGGGACGCTCAAGGCCGAGGACGACGGTTCGAGCGCCGCCGCCGACGGCCACGACGTCGCGGAGGTGGACGAGAACGACAGCGCGATCGTGCGGCTGTCCGGCCAGGTGATCCTCGCCGCCTATCAGGCGCGCGCCTCCGACATCCACATCGAGCCGTACGGGCCGCAGAAGGACACCATCATCCGGTTCCGCGTCGACGGGAGCTGCCAGGAGTACATGAAGCTGCCCGGGGCGTTCCGGCGGCCCCTCGTCGCCCGGATCAAGATCATGTCGCGGCTCGACATCGCGGAGCGGCGCAAGCCACAGGACGGCAAGATCAAGATCGCGCTCCCCGAGCGGGAAATCGAGCTGCGTGTCGCCACCATCCCCACCGCGCTGGGGGACGAGGACGTGGTGATGCGCATCCTCGCCTCCAACGAGCCGATCCCCATCGACAAGCTCGGGATGAACGAGCGGAACCTGGGCGAGATGAAGCGGATCTCGCAGCGTCCCTACGGGCTCATCCTCTGCGTGGGCCCCACCGGCTCCGGCAAGACGACCACGCTCCACTCCGTGCTCGGCTTCATCAACAAGCCGGACCGGAAGATCTGGACCGCGGAGGACCCCGTCGAGATCACCCAGTACGGCCTCCGCCAGGTCCAGGTGAACCCCAAGATCGGGTTCAACTTCGCCGCCGCCATGCGCGCCTTCCTCCGCGCCGATCCCGACGTGATCATGGTCGGAGAGATGCGCGACGAGGAGACGGCGTCGGTGGGCATCGAGGCCTCGCTGACCGGCCACCTCGTGCTCAGCACCCTGCACACGAACAGCGCCCCCGAGACGGTGGTGCGCCTGGTGGACATGGGCTGCGACCCCTTCAACTTTTCCGACGCGATGCTCGGGATCCTCGCCCAGCGGCTGGTCAAGCGCATCTGCGACGGATGCAAGGAGCCCTATCAGCCGACGCCCGAGCAGTTCGAGGAGGTCGTCCTGGCCTACGGCCGGGAAGAGTGGGAGACGCTCGGCATCAAGCACGACGGAGGCTTCAAGCTCTACCGCGGCCGCGGCTGCGACAAGTGCGCCAAGACGGGCTATACGGGCCGCGCCGCCATCCACGAGCTACTCGTGACCTCCGCGGAGATCAAGCGCCTCATCCAGACGCGGGCGCGCGCCACCGAGATCCTGACCGTCGCCCGGGAGGGGGGCATGACCACCCTGCTCCAGGACGGCATCAGCAAGGCCCTCGCCGGCGTCACCGACGTGAAGCAGGTCAAGGCGGTGGCGAACGCCTGATTCGCCCAGCTCGAGTGCAGGGAACGCAGCTCAACCCCAAGGAGATGTCGCGATGGCGAACATGGAAGGGGCCGCGTGGCCGGAGACGCGCGCCAAGGTTCAGAAGTGGATCGAGGACGGCCAGTACCTCGTGGGTCTCATCCCGGCCCTCGTCGAGGAGAATGAGCGCCTCCGCGCGTCGCTGGACTCGAGCGAGAAGGAGTTCGAGCGGCTCCGTCAGGAAGTCGCCAGCCTCCGCGGCGAGAGCGAGCAGTACCGCAACGAGCGCGAGGACGTGGCCGACGCCCTCAACAAGTTCATGAACGAGATGCTCCAGCTCGTGAACGAGGTGGCGCAGAAGTTTCGGACCCCCTCGCAGCGCACCAAGAGCCCGTTCGAGCGGGAAGGCTCCATCTCCCACCGGCCGTAGCGCGGGCGACGCGATGCCGCGCGCCCTCCGAGGCCGTCCGGGCCGGGTTCCCCCGCTCGGGCCGGATGGCTATCGCGAGGGCGCGGCGTCGAGCATCTGCAGGGCCGCCAGTCGGCGGTAGATTCCGTCCTCCCGCGCCATGAGCTCCTCGTGGCGCCCCACCTCGGCGATCCGACCCCCGTGCACCACCACCACGCGATCCGCGTTGCGGACGGTAGCGAGGCGATGCGCGATAACGAGCACCGTGCGCCCCTTCGTCAGCTCCGACAGGGCCTGCTGGACGAGGAACTCGCTCTCGGCATCGAGGTCCGAGGTGGCCTCGTCGAGGAGCAGGATGGGCGGGTCCTTGAGGAAGGCGCGGGCGATGGCGATGCGCTGGCGCTGCCCGCCGGAGAGCTTGACCCCGCGCTCCCCGACCTGCGTTGCATAACCGCTTGGAAGTCCGGCGATGAAGTCGTGGGCCTGGGCGAGGCGCGCCGCCCGTTCGATCTCCTCGCGAGTGGCGTCAGGCTTGCCGTAGCCGATGTTGTAGGCGAGCGAGTCGTGGAAGAGGAAGGTCTCCTGGGTCACGATGCCCATGAGGGCGCGCAGCGAGCCCACCGTGATCTCGCGGATGTCCCGTCCGTCCACCGTCACCCGTCCGCGGGAGGCGTCGTGGAAGCGGGGCAGGAGGTCCAGCAGGGTGGTCTTGCCCGCCCCCGACATGCCCACGAACGCCACGAGCTCGCCTTTGCGCACACGCAGCGAGATGTCGGACAGGGCGTCGGACTCCGCGCCGTGGTAGCGGAAGCTCACGTCCTCGAGCGCGATGGCGTCGTGGAAGCCGTCGACCACGCGCGCGCCCGGCGCGTCGGCGATGGCGGGCTCGGTGTCGAGGATCTCGAACACGCGCTCGACCGAGCCCATGGACTGCTGGACGGTGTTGGCCATGCGGGAGAGCTGGCGCACCGGCCCGTAGAGCAGGACCACCGCGGTAATGAACGAGAAGAACTCGCCCGTGGTGATGGCGCCCGCGAACACCCGGTAGCCGCCGTACCAGAGCGCGCCCATGATGCTGAGCGCCCCCAGCACCTCCATGAGGGGCTCGGCGAGCTGGTCGGTGCGATGGTCCTTGAGGGTCAGGCGGAGGAGCTGGTCGTTGACGCCGTCGAACCGCTGCTGCTCGAGGCGCTCGCGGCCGAAGGCCTTCACGATCTTGGTGCCGGTGAAGGACTCCTGAAGCACGACGTTGAGCTCGGCCACTTTCTCCTGGGAGCGCTTGTTGATCTTGTAGAGCTTGCGGCCCAGGGCCCGGACCGTCACCGCCACTGCGGGGAACACCGCCACCGCGATGAGGGCGAGCACCCACTCCCGCGCGAACATGACGGCGAGCAGCGCGACGATGGTGCCGAGTTGCCGCACCGCCATCACGAGCACGGTGGAGGAGAGGCGGGCGAGCCGGTTGACGTCGGTGATGACGCGCGCCATCAGCTCGGCCGAATGGAGCGACGTGAAGAATGCCAGCGGCATGCCCTGGATGTGCGCGTAGACTTCGCGACGGATGCGCGCGATCACCCGCTCGCCCACCGAGGCCATCAGATAGGACTGGCCGAAGCGCGCGGCTCCCTTGACGAGGTACACGGCGAGGAGGGCGAGGGGGATCAGCCTCAGCATGAGGAGATCGCGGCGGCCGAAGATCCCGTCCATGGCGGGCTTCACCAGCCAGGCGATCATGCCCTCCGCGGCGGACACCACCAGCGCGAGCACCGTTCCCACGGCGAGGATGCGCCAGTGCTCCCGAAGATAGGGCACGAGGCGGCGGAGCAGGCGCGCGTGGCCGGTCATGGCGCGTCGCCTTCGGCCTGCGCCACCAGACGCGCGTAGAGGGCCTCCGTGCGGTCCAGCTTGGCGGTGAGCGAGAACTGCGCCTCCACGCGCTTGCGCCCGGCCCGCGCCATGGCCTTGGCCCGCGCCGGGTTCTCCAGCATGCGCAGGATGGCCTGGCCGAGGGCCTCCGGGTTCCGCGGGGGCACCAGGACCCCCGTCTCGCCGTCGACGATCAGCTCGGGCATGCCCTCGAGGTCGGTGGCTACCACCGGTGTCTCCACCGCGAGCGCCTCGCGGATCGAGCCGGTGAGCCCCAGCCCCGCGTAGGAGGCGTCGACCACGAGGTCGCTCGCGGCGAGGATTTCCGGCACGTCCTCACGGTGACCGAGCATGGTGACTCCGGCGAGGCCGCGCGCCCGCGCCTTGTCGCCGAGGCTCACGATGCGGGCGCGCGGCGCCCCCACGAAGAGCAGCCGTGCGTGCGGCGCCTCGCGGTGCACCCGCACCATGGCGTCGAGCACGTCGTCGTTCCCGCGCCACGAGCGGATGCCGATCTGGGTGACGAGGACCTCACCGGCGGCGAGGCCCAGCTCCCGCCGCACCGGGGCGCCGTCCACACCGGGATGGAAGCGCGTGATGTCGGTGCCGGAGTGGATCACCTCGATCTTCTCCGCGGGGACGCCCGTCGCCACCAGCCGTCGCTTGATCGACTCGCACACCGCCACCACCGCGGTGACTCGCGGCGTGGTGTAGCCGAGCCGGTTCCAGCGGTCGAGGGGAAAGCTCACGCCGCGGTTCAGGATCAGGACGGGAATCCGCGCGAGCAGTCCGGCGAGGAGCGCGAGGGTCCGCGCCTTGCCCTTGTGGCAGTGGACGACCTGGATGCGGTGCTCCCGGAGCAGCTGGGCGAGTGCGAGGACGCCGCGAAGATCCAGGGCGTGCCGCATGGACAGGGCGGCGTAGGGAACCCCCGCGGCGTGGCACTTCTCCGTCCAGATCTCGCTCGGGCGCGTGGCCACCACCACGTGATGGCCGCGCGCGTGGAGCCCCCACGCCAGCTCGCGCAGCTGGATGGCCGCTCCGGTGAAGTAGTCCGGCTTGGGGTAGAGCTGGAGGATCCGGAGCGGCGTGGCCCTACCCTCGGAAGAACTCGCGGACGGCCGCGACGACCTCGTCCGCCTCGTCCTCGGTGTGGCCCGCCGAGATCGGGAGCGTCAGGATGTGCCGGACTATCCGGTCCGTGACGGGAAGATCGGGCGCCTTGAGGTGAGCGACCGCGGGCTGGCGGTGGCATGCCACAGGGTAGTGGATGCCGGTGGCGATGCCACGCTCCTTCAGGTACTTCGCGAGCTCGTCGCGGCGCGGCGTGCCCACCACGTAGAGGTGGTACACGTGCCGCGCGCCGGGCCGCTCGGTCGGCAGGCGAAGATCCAGCCCGGTGAGGCCGGCCACGTAGCGCGCGGCGAGGCGGCGGCGCTGGTCGTTCATGGCGTCCAGCCGACGCAGGAGCACGCGGCCCACCGCGGCCTGGATGTCGTTGAAGCGCAGGTTGAAGCCGACCTCGGCGTGCACGTCCTTGTTCAGCCGGCCGTGGTCGCGGATCTGGCGGCACCGCGCCGCCACCGCGTCGTCGTTGGTCACGATGAGGCCACCGTCGCCCATCACGTTGAGATTCTTCGACGGGTAGAAGGAGAACACGCCGGCGCGGCCGAACCCCCCGACCTTCTGGCCCTGCCACTCGGCGCCGTGAGCCTGCGCGCAATCCTCCAGCAGCCAGAGCCCGTGCTTCTCGCACAGCGCCTGGATGCCGGCCAGATCCGCGGCCTGCCCGTAGAGGTGCACGGGAACAAAGCCCACGGTCCTAGGGGTCACCTTGGCGGCGGCATCACGCACGTCCACGGTATAGGTGTCGTCCACGTCCACGAACACCGGCGTGGCGCCGGCGAAGCAGATCGCCTCCACGGTGGGAAACGCGGTGTGCGCGGGCACCAGGACCTCGTCGCCCGCTCCCGCGCCGAAGGCCTTCGTCAGCATCCAGATCGCCGCCGTCGCGCTCGAGGTCAGGATCGCGTGCTTGGAGCTGTTGTACGCGGCGAACTCATCCTCGAACGCGCGGCACTCGGGACCCAGGATGTACTGGCGGGAGTCGATGGCCTTGAGCACGGCCCCCTTGATCTCGTCGTCGATGGGGGGGCGGGAGAGCGGGATGGACATCAGCGCGAGCCTCCTGGAGTCCTCAACCGATTGTAGCGGCCCCGGTAATAGAGCAGGGGCTCGGGACCCTCATCGGCGCGGGATGACGCCGCCTCCACCTGGCCGACGAAGATGGTGTGATCGCCCCCCGGGTAGGCGTGGGCCGTGGAGCACTCGAGGTGGGCGAGGGCATCCGAGAGCAGGGGCAGACCCAGCGCGCCGTCCTTGTGCGCCACGCCCTGGAATTTTTCCGCCGCCGTGGAGGACTTGGTCGCGAACCGGTTGGAGAGGGCTTCCTGGCCCACCTCGAGAATGTTGATGGCGAACCGGTCGGCGTCTCGTAGGGTCTCGTAGCTCTGGGCGTTGTGCGCCACGCAGACCAGCACCAGGGGTGGGTTGAGAGACACCGAGGTGAAGGCGCTGGCGGTGAGCCCGGCCGGACGGCCCGCGGTATCCCGGGTCGTCACGATGGTCACTCCGCTCGCGAAATGACCGAGCACACGCCGGAAGTCGTCTGCGCCTAGCACCATGCTTTTCTAGCAGGTCCCGGCGATTTTTTCAACTTGCGCAAGGGCTTGGACGACAGTCGGACCGGCGTCCTCCTTGACGGTCCCCGACGTTCGCCCCTATGATGAGCGAGGGATGGTGAGACCATGAGCGCGCAGGGAAGCCCGTCGGTCACTGAGGCCGCGGTCCTCGAGGCACTCCGGGGAGTGAAAGATCCCGACGGGGGTAAGGACGTCGTGGCCCTCGGTCTCGTCCAGGACCTCCGCATCGGTCCGGGAGAAGTCACCTTCACCCTGGCGTTCGCCGGGCAGTCCCCGCAGGCCAAGGTGGCGCTCCACAGTGGGGCCACCCGTGCGGTGAGCGCGCTGCCCGGAGCGGGGAAGGTGAACGTGAAGATGGGCACCGCGGCGGGGGCCCGCCCCGCGCAGCCCGGGCACGCTCACGGCCAGGCCCAGGGGGGCGCACCCGCTCCTCAGCGGTCCGCCGAGTTCATTCCAGAGGTCAAGCACACGATCGCGGTCTCGTCGGGCAAGGGCGGGGTGGGGAAGTCCACGGTGGCGGTGAACCTGGCTCTCGCGCTGCGCCAGGGCGGCGCGGTGACCGGACTGGTCGACGTCGACGTCTACGGGCCGGACGTGCCGCTCATGATGGGCACGCGCGGGCGACCGGGCATGTTCGACAACAAGATCATCCCGGTCGAGGCGCACGGCGTGAAGATCATGTCCATCGGCCTTCTCGTGGACGAGCGGGAGGCGCTCGTCTGGCGCGGGCCGATGATCCACTCCGCAGTCCAGCAGTTCCTCCGCGACGTGGCCTGGGGCGCGCTCGACTACCTCGTGTTCGACATGCCGCCGGGGACCGGCGACGCGCAGCTCTCGCTCTCGCAAGTGATTCCGCTCGGCGGCGTGGTCATGGTCACGACGCCGCAGGACGTGGCGCTGCTCGACGTGCGCAAGGGGCTCGCGATGTTCCGGAAGCTCAACGTGCCGATCCTCGGCATCGTGGAGAACATGAGCTACTTCGTGGCGCCTGATACCGGTACGCGCTACCCCATCTTCGGGGAGGGCGGCGGCGCCAAGATCGCAGACGAGTTCGGCGTGCCGCTGCTCGGCCAGATACCGCTGGAGATGGAGACGCGGCGCGGCGGCGACACCGGGGTGCCGGTGGTGGTGGGCCAGCCGAAGTCCGCGCAGGCCGAGGCGTTCCGCGCGATCGCGGCCGCGGTGACCGCCCGCGTCGAGGCGCTGGCGGGGCTCGAGCTGCCGCGCCTCGGCTGACGCGGGTCGTGGCCTCCCGGCAACACCTGCCGATCTTCCCGCTTCCCGACCTCGTCCTGTTTCCGCACACGCTCCTGCCGCTGCACATCTTCGAGCCGCGCTATCGCGCGATGACCGCGGACTGTCTCGGGCGGGATCGCCGGCTCGCCATCGTGGGCCTCAAGCCGGGCTACGAGCCCGACTACCACGGGCGACCCGCCGTCTACCCGGTGGCGGGAGTGGGTCGCATCGTGCAGTGCGAGCGGCTGGCGTCCGGGCGCTTCAACATGGTGCTCCGTGGCGAAGGCCGCGTGCGGATCGCGCGCGAGCTCCCGACCGACACCCTCTACCGGATCGTCGAGGCGGAGGAGATGCCCGAGGTGGGGGCGGAGCGCGAGACGGTGCCTCCGATGGTCGAGCTGGCGCGGAAGACGTGCCGTCACATTCTCCACGCGGTCAAGCGCGCCACGCCCGAGATGGAGGCCGCCCTCGGGGAGCAGGTGGCGCCCGCCGTGCTGTGCGATCAGATCGCCTCCGCCCTCGTCCCAGTGCCCGAGGCGCGGCAGGCCCTTCTCGAGGAGGCGGACGTGGAGCGTCGGCTGCGGCGCCTCCTCACCGAGCTGTCCACCCTCCTCAAGCAGCTCAAGGATGGGTGAGCGGCGCCGGACGCGCGCGCGAGGGCTGCTCCTCGGCGCCCTCGTCCTGGCGCTCCTCGTCGGCGTGCTCCCGGCCAGCGCGGCGGAGCGGTCGGGCTGGCTCGGGGTCCGCATCCGCGATCTCTCGGAGCAGGAGATGGACGAGATCTCGAGCCGTCACGGCATCCGGGAGGGCTTCGGCGCCATGATCGTGGAGGTCCTGAAGGAGACGCCCGCGGAGCGCTCCGGTCTCCGAGCGGGTGATCTGGTGGTGGCCTTCCGCGACCGGCCGGTGGTCGACACGCGCGCGCTCGTGCGGTTGATCGGCGGCTCGGCGGTGGGCGAGACGGTGCCGCTCACCGTGCTCCGCCGCGACGAGGGCCGGCGGCAGCTTCGCGTACGCCTCGCCGCCATGCCGGACGCGGTCGCCGCCGACCGCATCGCGGGCGATCTCGGATTCTTCGTCCGTGAGCCCGAGGGCCAGCCTGAGCTCGGGGGCGCGCGGCCGCCGACCTTGCCCACGGTCACCGGTGTCCTCCCCGGCAGCCGCGCCGCGGGCGCGGGCATGCGGGTGGGGGACGTGCTCCTCGAAGTGGACGGCAAGGTGATCCTCACCTACGAGGCGCTCCGGAGCGCCCTGCTCGGCTGGACCCCCGAGCGGTCGTTGCCGATGGTGGTGCGCCGCGACGGCGAGCGCGTCGCGCTGCTGCTCCCCGGCACCACAAATCCTTGAACCGTCCCCCCTAGGTTACGGTTACAATACCGCCGGCTCACGCCACCGGATCGGCGTGTTCTCGCTCCGTGTGGACCTCTCTGTCCCGGACCAGGGTACCCACTCAACGAGGAGGGGCGACATGAAGAACGCGCAGGCCACCGTCGACAGTCCCCGCCGCAGGTTCCTCACCGGCTCCGCCACCGCCGCTCTGGGCGCGGCTGCGCTGGGCTTCCCCAGCGTCGTGAAGGCGCAGGGCCCCACCCACTTTCGCTTCCAGAGCACGTGGCCGCAGAAGGACATCTTCCACGAGTACGCGCTGGACTTCGCCAAGAAGGTGAACGACATGACGGGCGGCGATCTCAAGATCGAGGTGCTGCCGGCCGGGGCCGTGGTGCCGGCTTTCGGCCTGCTCGACGCGGTGTCCAAGGGCACGCTCGACGGCGGCCACGGGGTGCTCGTGTACCACTACGGCAAGCAGACCGCGCTGGCCCTCTGGGGCTCCGGCCCCGCGTTCGGCATGGACGCCAACATGCTGCTGTCCTGGCACAAGTACGGCGGGGGCAAGCAGCTCCTGACCAAGCTCTACCAGTCCATCGGGGCCAACGTGGTGTCGTTCCCCTACGGGCCGATGGCGACGCAGCCGCTCGGCTGGTACAAGAAGCCCATCACGAAGGCGGACGACTTCAAGGGACTCAAGTTCCGCACCGTGGGCATCTCGATCGACGTGTTCCAAGGCATGGGGGCGGCGGTCAACGCGCTGCCCGGCGCCGAGATCGTTCCCGCCATGGACCGTGGCCTGTTGGACGCCGCCGAGTTCAACAACGCCACCTCCGACCGGGTGCTCGGCTTCGCCGACGTCTCCAAGGTCTGCATGCTGCAGAGCTACCATCAGAACGCGGAGCAGCTCGAGATCAGCTTCAACAAGGGGAAGTTCGACGCGCTGCCCGACAAGATGAAGGCGATCGTCGAGAACGCGGTGGAGGCGGCCTCCCAGGACATGTCGTGGAAGGCCATCGACCGCTACTCGAAGGACTACATCGAGCTGCAGACCAAGGACAAGGTGCGCTTCTACCGGACGCCGGACTCCGTGCTGCAGAAGCAGCTCGAGATCTACGACCAGGTCGCCGACAAGAAGTCGGCGGAGAACGCGCTCTTCAAGGAGATCATCGAGTCGCAGAAGGCCTTCGCGGCGCGCGCGGTGAAATGGGATCTCGACACCAACGTCAGCCGGCGCATGGCCTACAACCACTACTTCGGCAAGAAGAGCTGATCGCCCCGTGACATCTCGTCCCGCCCGCCCGCGTCGTCCGGCCCCCACCGGACGGCGGGGGCCGCGGCGCCGCGCCTGATGCCCTTCATCCACTTCGTCGATCAGATCAGCTACTGGTCCGGCAAGGCCTTCGCCTGGCTCATTGTGGCCCTGACGTTCGTGGTCTCGATCGAGGTGTTCAAGCGCTACATCCTGAACGCGCCCACCGCCTGGATCTTCGACTTCAATAACATGCTGTACGGCACGCTGTTCATGATGTGCGGCGCGTACACGCTGGCCCTGGCCGGCCATGTCCGCGCCGACTTCGTGTACATCTATATGAAACCCCGGGGCCAGGCGAGCCTCGACCTCATCCTCTACTTCCTCTTCTTCATCCCCGGGATCCTCGGCCTGATCTACGCCGGCTACGACTTCGCGGCGATCTCGTGGCGCATCGGCGAGCACTCGACGGTGACGGCGGAGGGTCCGCCTGTCTACCACTTCAAGTCGGTGATCCCGCTTGCCGGCCTTCTCGTGATGCTCCAGGGCCTGGCGGAGATCGTCCGCTGCGTCGTGTGCATCCGCACCGGCGCCTGGCCGGCGCGGCTCGAAGACGTCGAGGAGATCGACGTCATCGAGACCCAGCTGAGCCAGAGCGCGTACGTGGACGAGGAGTCGCGGCGGCAGGCCATGGCCGGCGCGCACGCGATCGACGAGGCGGCCCGTCATCGTACCGTGGTCGACGACACCGAGCGACAGAGCCGGACCCCATGAGCGAGCCCTGGCTCGGGCTCACCATGCTGGGGCTCATCGTGGTGGCCATCATGATGGGCTTCCCGACCGCCTTCACCCTGATGGGCCTGGGGATGATCTTCGGCTATATCGCCTTCTGGGCCCCCGGCCAGCACTGGTACGACAACCGGATCTTCGACCTCGTCGTCCAGCGCACGTACTGGGTGATGACCAACGACACCCTGCTCTCGGTGCCCTTATTCGTGTTCATGGGCTATATCATGGAGCGGGCCGCGCTCGTGGACCGGATGTTCCACGCGGTTCAGCTGGCGTTCCGCCGCGTGCCTGCCTCGCTCGCCGTCACGACACTGCTCGTCTGCGCGTTCTGGGGCATCGCCTCCGGCATCGTGGGCGCGGTGGTCGTCCTCATGGGTGTGATCGCGATGCGGCCCATGCTCAATGCCGGCTATGACGTGAAGCTGGCGTCGGGGGCCATCACCGCGGGCGGCACGCTCGGCATCCTCATTCCACCGTCGGTCATGCTCATCGTCTACGCGGCGGTGGCGGGCCAGTCCATCGTCAAGCTCTACGCCGCCGCGATGCTGCCCGGCTTCTTCCTGACGTTTCTCTACCTCGTCTACATCCTCGGTTGGGCCATCATCAATCCCAAGATCGCGCCCAAGCTGTCGCCCGATCAATACCGGGTCACAGTGCCCGAGTACCTGAAGGCCCTCGAGCCACGCCCGGGCGGCAGCATCGTGCCGGGTCTGCTGCGGGCGGCGTTCCGTCCGGGTGTGGGGCACTATCGCTCGATCGTCCAGGATGTGTTGATCGCGTCCGTGCCCGTCCTCCTGACGGTGGGCACCCTGACGGCGACCTGGTGGTACGTGGTGATCTACAACGCCCCCGAGGCTGGCGCCGTCGCGGTGGCCCCGGCGCCCTCCCCGGCATCCAACCCGGCCTCCGTCAAGGTCGCGGCGCCTCCCGCCGCGCCCCAGGCCGCCAAGGACGACAAGCCTCAGGAGCTCGGCGCGGCCGCCACCGAAGAACAGCCCGAGGAGCTGGGCTCGGCCGGTGATGCGACGGAAGGCACGAGGGCGGCGAAAAGCGAGGGACCACCCGAGGAGATGTCGTCCTTGCGTGACCCCACCCTCGTTTCCAGCGCGGGGAAGATCCCCGCGCACTTCTACGCCTGGTTCTGGGGGATCACCGCGGCGTTCGGCGTGCTCCTCCTCGTCTATTTCGCGCGGATGGACGGCGAGCAGCTGATGATCCTGCGGGAGCTCTGTATCGCGGTGGTCCCGCTGGGCGTGCTGACGGTGGTCGTCCTCGCGGTGATCCTGCTCGGAATATGCACCGCCACCGAGTCGGCGGCGATCGGCGCGCTCGGCGCCATGTACCTGGCGGTGATGGCGCGCTTCCAGCGGCCGGTCCTCTGGTGGAGCCTGGTGGGCCTGATCGGCGGCATCGCGCTGGGATGGTACGAGGGCGAGAACTGGGCCTCTCTCCTCGTGGCGGGCTCGATCGGCGGAACGCTCGTCGGCACGGTGGTGCCGGGACTCTGGTACCTTCGCACGTCCCGGGAGCTACGGCTCAACATGAAGGAGTCCACCTTCCTCACCGCGAAGACGACGGCCATGGTGTGCTGGCTATTCGTGGGCTCCGGTCTGTTCTCCGCCGTCTTTGCGCTGCACGGCGGGCAGGGGGTCATCGAGCGTTGGGTGCTCTCGATGAATCTCTCCCCCTTCGGCTTCATGTTCCTCGCCCAGGTCATCATCTTCGTGCTGGGCTGGCCGCTCGAGTGGACGGAGATCATCGTGATCTTCTGCCCGATCTTCATCCCGCTCCTGAGCCATTTCGAGATCGACCCGATCCTGTTCGGCACCATGGTCGCGGTGAATCTCCAGGCCGCGTTCCTCTCGCCGCCAGTGGCGATGTCGGCCTTCTACCTCAAGGGCGTGTCGCCCAAGCACGTGACGCTGAACCAGATCTTCGCGGGCATGATGCCGTACATGATCATCGTGTGCATCTGCCTGGCCTTCATGTACATCTGGCCAGGCATGACCCTCTGGCTGCCGGAGTTCCTCTACGGCAAGTGAACCGTCCGCCCTCCACGCGCTGAATGCCGCGGACGCGGCCCGCCTCATCCGCGAGGGCAGGATCACCTCGGCGGAGCTCATCAGCGATTGCCTCGCCCGCGTGGCGAAGGTCGACGGCGAGGTGCAGGCCTGGACATTCCTCGATCCCGAGCATGCGCTCGCCCAGGCCCGCGCGGCCGACGACGCACGGCTCAGCGGCGCGCCCACCGGGCTCCTCCACGGGATCCCAGTGGGGATCAAGGACATCCTGGACACGGCGGACATGCCGACCGAGAGCGGCTCGGTGCTCCACGCCGGGCGCACTCCCTCGCGGGACGCGCACGCGGTGGCCCGGCTGCGCGCCGAGGGCGCGGTGATCATGGGCAAGACGGTGACGACGGAGTTCGCCGCCCGGGCGCCGGGCAAGACGCGCAACCCCCACAACCCGGCCCACACGCCCGGAGGCTCGTCCAGCGGCTCGGCGGCGGCGGTGGCAGCAGGCATGGTCCCGCTCGCGCTGGGTAGCCAGACCGGCGGGTCGACGATCCGACCGGCGTCCTACTGCGGCGTGTACGGGTTCAAGCCGACGCACGGCCTCGTCTCCCGGGGCGGGATGTTCCAGCTCTCGCGGAGCCTCGACCACGTGGGTCTCTTCGCGCGCGCCATCGAGGATCTGGCCCTGCTCCTGGAAGTCGTGGCCGGGCACGACCCCGGTGATCCCGACACGCGGCCCCGGCCCCGCGTGCCCTTCCGCGCGGTGGCCGCGGAGGCGCCGCCGATCACGCCCCGACTCGGCTTCGTGAAGACGCCCCGCTGGGGTGACATGGACGACGACGCCCACGAGGCGTTCGGCGAGCTGTCCAACGCCCTCGGGGAGGGGATGGTCGAGGTCGAGCTCCTCGCCGACCAGGCCTGGGAGTGGCATCGGCTCACCATGGACGTCGAGCTCGCCATCAACCTGGCGCGCGAGTGGGAGCACGGGCGTGACCGGCTTTCGGCCTCGCTCCGCGCGCGAATCGAGAGCGGCCTTGCCGCGCGGGCTTACGACTACCTCCGCGCGCGGGCGGCGGTGCCCGCGCTCCTGGCGAGCGTGACCGACCTGTTCGAGCAGCAGTTCGACGCCCTGCTGACCCCGGCGACCTTCGGCACCGCGCCGGCGGGCCTCGAGTCCACCGGCGATCCGGCCTTCTGCTCGGTATGGACTCTGCTGGGCGTCCCCACGCTGAGCGTTCCCCTCATGCGGGGGGCCAACGGGCTGCCGCTGGGCGTGCAGCTGGTGGGGCCGCGCGAGGGCGACGGCCGCCTGCTCCGCACCGGCCGCTGGCTGGTCGAGCGCCTCACGCGCGACTGATTGCCGCCGGGCCGCGCCGGGGCCCCTTGATACAATGGCGCAGATGATCGTCCTCGGCATCAACGAGACTCACTGCGCGACCGCGGCCATGCTGCAGGACGGGCACATCATCGGCTGCGCGTCCGAGGAGCGCTTCTCCCGCCTGAAGAACGACGCGGGCTATCCGCGCCGGGCCGTGGACGCCCTCCTCGCCGAGCTCGGGATCGCCCCATCCGAGATCGATCTCGTGGCCCTGGGCGGCGCCCGCGCCGCCTCCCGGGAATGGCTCAACCGGGTGCTGCACGACGAGGTCTACGCCCGCGAGTACTACGGCGTGGCCTGGCCCTCCCCGCGGCGGGCCCTCGCCAAGAAGGTCCGCAAACTCGGCGCCCGCTTCGGCCTGATGGACGCGGCCCGCGGCAAGTTCGGCATCCCGCAGCGTGAGCGCCTCGGGCTGGTCACCGACCACCTGGGCATCGCCGCCGACCGCATCGTCTGCCTCGATCACCACGCGTGTCATGCCGCCGCGGCCTACTTTGGCTCGGGCTTCGGAGGGCGGGAGGCGCTGGTGCTCACCAACGACAACTCCGGTGACGGACTGTGCGCCACCGCCTCCACCGGCCGGGGGCTCGAGCTGACGCGGCACGAGGCCACGGCGAGCGCGCCGGGCTCGCTGGGCGCGTTCTACTCGTTCGTGACCCTCGCGCTCGGGATGAAGTTCGGTGAGCACGAGTACAAGGTCATGGGGCTCGCTCCCTACGCGCCGGAGAAGTATGCCGCGCGGGCGGAGGCCGCGCTGCACGAGGTGTTCGGGATGGAAGCCGGCCGCCCCGCGCGCTTCCACTGGCGAAAGCCCGGCGAGCGCTACGGACTGCTCGTGCGCGCGACCCTCGGGCTGCGCTTCGACTGGGTCGCCGCGGGGGCCCAGCGCCTGCTCGAGGGTGTCCTGCTCGAGTGGGCGCGGCTCATGCACACGCGCCATGGCGGCGGCCGCGTGGCGCTGGGCGGCGGCGTCTTCATGAACGTGAAGGCCAACATGCTCCTCGCCCAGGAGGACTGGGTAGAGGACCTCTTCGCCTTCCCCTCGTGTGGCGACGAGTCGAACGCGGTGGGCGCGGCCTACCTGGGCTATCTCGCGGAGTGCCGGCGCCGGCAGCTTCCCGCCGCGCCCGCGCCGTTCGGCCCGGCCTATCTCGGCCCCTCGGTCAACGACGCCCACGCCGAGACGGTGATCCAGGAGCGCGACCTCCACGCCCGCTACAAGGTCGCGTTCCACGACCGCATCGAGGAGCGCATCGCGGAGCTCCTGGTCACGGACGGTGTGGTGGCGCGGTGCGCGGGGCGCATGGAGTTCGGCGCGCGCGCTCTCGGCAATCGCTCGATCCTCGCGAACCCCGGCGATCCCCGTGTCGTCGGGCTCATCAACCGGATGATCAAGAATCGTGACTTTTGGATGCCCTTCGCCCCGACCGTCCTCGCCGAGCGCGCGGCCGACTACCTGGTGAACCCGAAGCGGCTCGCCTCGCCGTACATGATGCTCGCCATGCCCACGACGGCGGCCGGGCGCGCCGCGCTGCCCGCGGCCATCCATCCCCAGGACGCGACGGCGCGGCCCCAGATCCTCGAGCGGGACTGGAACCCCGAATACCACGCGGTGATCCGCGAGTTCGAGCGGCGCACCGGGACGGGAGCCGTGCTCAACACCTCCTTCAACCTCCACGGCGAGCCGGTGGTCGCTTCCGCCGCCGATGCGGTGGACACCTTCGAGCGATCCGGCCTCCCGCACGTCGCCATCGGACACTGGCTGATCTCGAAGAAGTGAGCGCGCCGGGTCCGCACGCGCGCGCGCCCCGCACCGTCGACTCGCCCTGCTTCCTCTGCGGGACGGCGACCGCCGATCCGGTCTGGCAAACCGACGACCGCGCCTTCGCCGTCCCCGGCTCCTACACGGTGGCCCGCTGCCGCGCCTGCGGGTTCCTCTATCAGCGCCCGCGGGTGGCCGACGACGACCTCGCCGCCTGCTATCCCGATCGCTACCCGCGCCATCCCGAGCCCTCGCCGCGCGTGCCCCTGAAGGGCTCGTCGGGACGCCGCCGGGCCGCGCGGTGGGCCCTTGCGGAGGGTCTCGGCTATCGCGGCCTCGCCCCGCCGCGCGCCGGCCTCCTCACGCGCATGCGCGGGCGCTGGCTGCTCCGACGGATCCGATGGGACTGCCCACCGTGGACGGGGCAGGGACGCTACCTCGACGTGGGATGCGGCTCGGGCGGCGCGCTCGGCGTGGCGCGGGCGCTGGGCTGGCGCACCGCGGGGATCGAGGTGGATGCGGAGGCCGCCGCCCGCGCCCGCGGCTTCGCTGACGAGCTCCACGTGGGCGACGCCTTCGGCGCCCCGTTCGAGGGGGGCCGCTTCGACGTCGTGAGCGCATTTCACGTGCTCGAGCACGTGCCGGACCCCGTGGCCCTGCTCCGCCGCATGCTCGCGTGGCTGGCCCTGGGCGGGCTGCTCATCGTTGAGGTCCCCAACGCGGGCGGCCTGGGCGCCGCGCTGTTCGGGCGCGCGTGGTCGGGCCTCGAGCTGCCGCGCCACCTGTCCCACTTCACGCCGGCCAGTCTCGAGCGCGCGGTGCGGGCGGCCGGCGGGCGCATCGTGTGGCAGCGCCAGCAGGCCAAGCCCCGCCACTATCTCTGGAGCCTGCGCCTCCGGCTGCGAGATCGCCGCCGCGAGCGGCTCGCCCGGGTGACCGAGTGGCGCCCGGCTTACGGTGTGATGAAGCTCGCCCTCGAGCGGGCCCTGCCCCTGGTGGCGAGGGCCGGCCGCGGCGAGGCGATCCGGATCGGGGTCAGGCCTCAGTAGCCTCGCCCGCGGTCGGCCACGTGGCGCAGCGCGCGGCCCGCCAGGTAGCGGCGCAGGTTGTCGGCGAAGATCGGTGCGATCTCGGCGGGTGTGCTCGGTCCCGAGATGTGCGGTGTCACCACCACGTTGTCCAGTCCCCAGAACGGATGGCCGGGCGGCAAGGGCTCCTCGCTGAAGACGTCGAGCACGGCGCCCCCGATGGCGCGCGCCTCCAGCGCGCGCAGGAGGGCCGCCTCATCCACGACCGCGCCCCGCGCGAGATTGATCAGCCAGGCGCCCGGCTTCATGGCCGCGAGCTGGGCGGCGCCCAGGAGCCCCCGGGTCGCCGGAGTGAGCGGCACCGTCACCGCCACGAAGTCGGCGTCGCCGAGCACGCGGGTGAGGGCGGCGGGACGCACCACGCGATGCGCCTCGGGCGCCCCGCGTCCGCTCCGGCTCACGCCGATCACGCGCATGTCGAACGCGCGCCCGAGACGGGCCACCGCGCGCCCGATGTCCCCGAGTCCCACCACGCAGAGCGTGCGGCCGCGGAGTCGCGTGGGATCCGTCGGCTTCCAGTGGCGCGCGCGCTGGAGCGCTCGGAAGTGCTCCATCTTCTGGGTAGACCAGAGCGCCCAGCCGATCGCGTACTCGGCCATCCAGGGGCCGAAGATCCCGGCCGCCCGGGTGATCACGATGTCGTCACGGAGGCCGGGAACGAGGAAGCGCTCGACGCCCGCACCCATGACCTGGATCCAGCGGAGCGCGCGCGCCTGCGGCAGGAGATCGGGCGGGAAGCCCCAAGCATAGAGGATCTCCGCGTCCGCCACGTGCCGGGTGGCGGCCTCGGGCGTCCCACACACCGCCACGATGAGCGACCGTCGTGGCGGATGGATCAGCGCCGCGTAGGCGTCGGCCTCGTCCGGGTGATAGACGAGGATGAGGCGGGGGGCGGCGCTCACGCGCCGAGCTTGGCGAGGAGCCGATCCTCGAACGTGAAGTCGACGGGGCGATCCGCCATGCCCTGCGCGCGGTACCAGTCGAGGGTCTGCCGGATGGCGCCGGCCAGCGTGTAGCGGGGGCGGATGCCGAGCTCGTTCCGGAGCTTGGTCGTGGAGTGCACGGCATGGCAGTCGTAGACGAGGTTCTGGCCGAAGACGAGCCCCGGCCTATCGAAGGCCTTGAGCAGCGCCGGATCGAAGTGACGGAAGGTCACCGGGCGCCCCATGGCTTCGGCGATCAGCTCGACGAAACCCACCTGACTCACCACATCCTCGCCCATCACGTTGTACGCCTGCCCGTACGCGCGCGGGTCGCCCAGCATGGCCGCCATGGCCTCGCCGAGGTCGGCCACGTGGCCGAACTGCCGCAGCCAGCCGCCGTGGCCTGGCACGAGGACGGGCCGGCCGCGCGCGAGGCGGTCCATGAAGAAGGTCTCGTTGTTGCGGGTGTTGAGGGGGCCCATCACGTGCGTCGGCCGAACGATCGTGACCGGCCATCCCTCGCGGCGGTGGCGTTCGAGGAGCGCGTTCTCTCCGGCGATCTTGTGTCGTGCGTAGTCCCCCCAGTACTCGCCCCGCGGCGTGTCCTCGGAGTAGGGGATGGGCAGCGCGTGGTCGTAGACGCGACAGGTCGAGACGAAGAGGAGATGCGGCCGCCCCCGCAGCGCGCGCAGTAGCGCCTCCACGTCCTCGCCCAGCGTGGGCGCGTAGGTCACGTCCACGACGCCGTCGAAGGCCTCGCCGCCGAGGAGGCCGGGCAGCGCGGCGTGATCCTTGCGATCCCCCGCGATGACCCGCGCGCCCGCGGGCAGGCGCTCCGGATGGCGGCCCCGGTTGAACACGGTGACGGCGTGGCCGCGCTGTTGCAGCGACTGCACGAGGTGCAGGCTGATGAACTCCGTCCCACCGAGCACGAGCACCCGCATGACGCGGGATTTTAGCACGCGGCGGGGAGCAGCCGCTCAGCCGATGGCCACCGCCACGCACGTCGTGGTGCGGGTCACGCCGTCGACGGTGCCGATCGACTCGGTCACCAGGTTGCCGATGGCGTCGAGGGACGCGCCGTCCACGACGGCAATGAAGTCGTAGGGACCGGTGACCGCGTCCATCGCGACCACCGTGGCCTTGGTCCCCTTCACCTTGGTCAGCGTCTTCTTCACGTTCTTGGTCTTGCCGGCGGCAGTCTCGATCAGCACGTAGGCCTTCATCACGCGTCTCCTTTCTCGGGGCGGCGGGTTCCCCACCACGCGGCGAACACACCCGCCGCGACCGCCGCGCCCACGACGGGCCAGAAGTTCGTGCGGAGGAACGGGAGCGTCCAGAAGGGCGAGCGGCGCTCGTGGGGCTTCACCGTGCCGTCGAGCAGCCCGTTCACCAGGCCGAGGCCCTCGGCGAGCAGCACCGCGCTGGTCGCCCGAGCGAAGGCGGGATTGGCCAACGCGGGATGCCCGACATAGCCCTGGCCGCCATTGCGGAGGGGATAGTTCGGCAAGAGCCGTCGCGGCAGCGAGTAGCGCGCGGCGGGCAGGTCGCGATAGTGGCTCGCGACGAGGTCGGGGCGCAGCCACAGCATGAGGGAGGTTTCCCAAAGCCCACCGTGCGCGTCGTCGGCGAAGGCGGCCCGCTCCTCCGCGGAGAGCTCGCGCCCGAGCGCCTCCTCGATGGCGGGAACATAGCGCCCGCGCAGGAACTGCCACGCGAGATAGCCGCTGACCGAGGCCATGGTCACGCGATGCCGGCGCGACACGATCGCGGAGGCCTCCTCGAGCGCGACGAGGTGTCCCGGGCCGCCATGGCCGTTGGCGACCACGATCCAGCGAAAGCCCGCCCGCGCCAGCGAGGCGCCGTAGTCCACCACCGCGTCACGGACCACCCGCTGGCGGATCCGGATGGTCCCGACAGTGTCGAACGTGAACGAGCCCAGGTGCAGCGTGGGCGCCAGCACCGCCGCCCAGCCGGGCCGGCCGGCGGTGACCCGCTCCGCGAGCGCCTCGGCGAAGTGGCGCGCTGCGAAGGCGTCCACACCCACTGGCAGATGCGGCCCGTGCTCTTCCAGCGGGCTCACGGGGAGCAGGACGAGGGTGCGGTGGCGATCCAGCGCGTCGAGGGTGGGCGTGGACATCTCTTCCAGCCGGTGCACGGTCAAAAGCTGCTCCCCCTGGTCGCGGCGAGGTAGTCGTTCTTGGCGCGCTCGAGCTCGGCGATGATCTCACGGCGCTCGTCGAGCAGCCTCGAAGCGGCTTGATGGCGGACGAGCCCCATCGCGCCCAGGCGGATCTGGCTGCGCAGCCGGCCCACGCCGCCGAGGTAGCGGTAGGCGAAGAGTCCCGAGAGCGGCAGTGAGATGGCGAAAGCCGCGGCCCAGAGCGCGCCCATCAGCCGCCACACGAGCCAGGTCTCGAGCCCCCAGAACAGCGGGATCGCCACCACGCTCGCGAGCAGGCGCGTGGTAGCGTAGTCCGTCTCCTTGCGGGCGAATCGATGGCTGATCATGCGCGGGATGAAGTAGGGGAGCCCATTCACGAGCACGCCATAGAGGAACAGGGGCAGCCCGAGCCCGACCCACGAGCCTCGCTGGAGACGAACGCGCAGGCGGGGCCGGCTCAGCCGCGCCCGCACCGCCTCGTCGCGCACCCGATAGGTCCACAGCAGCCCGCGATAGCCCTGGATGCGCTGCCACAGGGCTTCCACCCGGTCGGGCTCGCGCTCGGCGAAGTGCTGGGCCGCTTCGGCGATGGCCCGCGAGAGACGGATGGTGTCGATCTGTCCGAGCGCGAGACCTCGCTCCTCGTGCAACTCCCGCACGAGCTCGCCGCGGTAGAGGTCATCGACGGCCCGGATCAGCGCCGCCCAGTCCAGCCGGCTCACGCTGACGACCAGCGCCTCCATGGCCACCTGGACCGAAGTCGTAAGGGCTTCCACCGCCTGCGCGGGGTCGGTGCGGTACCGGTCGATGTAGGGCGCGAGCCTCATCGGCTCCCCGAACATCACGAGCACCCGGCCGCGGAACGACTTGCGTGCCTCGAAGGTCAGCCCGACCGGCACCAGCGCGAGCGAGGGGCCGCCCGGCTCGTCGCCCCGCTCCCGTCGCGCCTCGTACTCGAGCGCGATGCGCGCCGCGCCCGTCTTGATCCGCTGCACGCGCGGCTCGGCGTGGGTGGTGCCTTCGGGGTAGATCCCCACCAGCCCGCCGGCGGCCAGGGTGCGGAAGCAGGCGGTGAAGGCGTCCACGTTCCGCTCCGCGCCCACCACGCCCACGCCATTACCCGGCGCGGACACGTCCTGCTTGCGGTAGACGGGGATCGCGCCGCACGCGTGGAGGAAGCGGGCGACCAGGGGATTGCGGAAGAGCGCGGCGGTGGCGAGAAAGTGAACCTTCCGGTCGAGCGCCGCGGCCACCAGGAGCGAGTCGATCAGGTTGTTCGGGTGATTGATACAGAGCAGCACGGCCCCCGCCGTGGGCACCCGATCGGCATGGCGCAGATCCACCGCCTTGAAGAAGAACCAGATCCAGAAGCGGCCGACCGCCCGCACCGTTGCGTAGAGCGCGCCGGTCTCCTCGCGCGAGGCTATGTCCATGGACTCAATGAGTCTCCATACTTTGTGATCATGGCCTCAGGATCTGGATGAGGCTCGCTTGAGCACGCCGGCCAGGACGGTCCGGTGGCAGCGCGCGGGATCCGCGCACGAGCAGAGGAGGGTGAGCGGCCCCCGCTTCGCCAGCGATCGGAGCTCGGCGAGGGCCTCGGAGGCCGGAGGCTGCTTGAGGCCGGCCAGGTAGCGACGCCGGAGCTCGGGCCAGCTGAGGCGGCCCGCGTGCCAGAGGCGGAGGTTGCGCAGCTCGGCCCCCAGGTCGCGCAGCCAGAGGTCCACCGCCGACTTCCGGATCCCGCGCGGCCAGAGCCGCATGACGAGCACGCGCGTCCCGTCCGCGCGGGAGGCCGGCTCGTAGATTCGCTTGGTGCTGACCCGGGAGCGCGCGCGTCGGCCCATCGGGCGCCTACCGGGGCAGGGCCTCGACCACCACGGCGGTGCCATATGCGAGTACCTCGGTCACCCCGGTGGCGATCTCGTTGGCGTCGTAGCGCATGCCGATGATGGCGTTGGCGCCGAGTCGGCTCGCGTGCTGAATCATCAGCTCGAAGGCTTCCTCCCGGGCGTGCTCGCAGAGCTCGGTGTAGAGCGAGATGTTGCCGCCAAAAAGCGTCTGGAGGGAGGCGCCGAGATTGCCGATGACGCTGCGCGAGCGGACCGTGATCCCGCGCACCACCCCGCGATTGGCCACGATGCGATAGCCCTCGAAGTCGAAGGCGGTGGTGACCCAGGCGGCGGTGACGGACATCCGGGCCTCCTCCCCTCCGAGGCTAGCCGACCACCGCGACGGCCTCGATCTCGATCGCGCAACCGCGGTCCTCGTCGTAGAGCCCCTTGACCTCGAGGAAGGTCATGGCGGGGTAGTGGCGTCCGAAGTACTCGCGGTACACCGCGCCGATCTCACGGCCGCGCGCCTTGTACTCCGCGGTAGACAATACGTAGATCGTCAGCTTGACGATGTCGGTGAGCTGGCCCCCGCGCGCGCCGACCGCAGTGCGGAGGTTCTCCATCACCTGGCGGAACTGGGCCACGAGATCGCCCTTGCCGACGACTTCGCCCTGGCGATCCACCGCCACCTGGCCGGCGATGTAGAGGGTCTTGCCGCCCTGCACCTCGTAGGCGTGCGAGTAGCCCACGGGCTTCATGAGACCGGGTGGATTCACGGATTCGAGGATCTTGTACATGGGCGCCTCCCGTCGTGAGCGGTGCGCGATTATACTACCCGCGCTCATGGCCCGGCGCTTCGAGAAGGCCTCGCTCGCGGACGCGGTGGGCCGTCTGCGCCCGCGCATGCGCGTGCTGCTGCCGGCGGGCTGCGGCGATCCTCGCGCCCTCGTCGCCGAGGTGCTGGCCCAGGCCGATCGCCTCGCACCCCTCACGCTCATGGGCGGGCTGCGCCTCGACGACTATCCCATGGCGGCGGCCGCCTACGCGGGCAAGGTGCGCTTCGCCACGTGGCATCACTCGCCGCGGCTGCGCGATGCCGAGGCGCGGGGCGACGTGGATTTCGTGCCCGCGCGCTACTTCGACACCGTCAGCCTCTTCGCGGAGGGCGGACGGTGGGCGCCGGACGCGGTGCTCGTCCACGCCGCGCCGCCCGATCGGGGCGGCTGGCTCTCGCTGGGCGTCTCGGTGAGCTACGCGCTGCCCGCGGCACGGCGCGCGCCGCTCGTGATCGCGCAGGTCAACCCCCGCATGCCCCGGACGCTCGGGAATGCGTTTCTGCACCGCTCGCAGGTGGATTGCTGGGTGGAGGTGGACGAGCCGCTGCTCGAGTATCCGCCCACGCCGGTGGGGCCGGTGGAGCGCGCGATCGGCGCGCACGTCGCGAGCCTCGTGCCCGATGGCGCCACGCTCCAGGTCGGCGTCGGCGCGATCCCGCAGGCCGTCCTCGAGGCGCTGGCGGGCAAGCGCGATCTCGGCGTCCACTCGCTGCTGGTGGAGCCCATGCTGGCCCTGATCGAGTCCGGCACCATCACCAACGCGTGCAAGCCCTTGCATCGGGGGCGCATGGACGTGGGCGAGATCATGGGCACCGCGCGCCTCTTCGCATGGAGCGCGGAGAATCCGGCGGTGAACATGGAGCCCTCCGACATCGTCCACGATCCCGAGGTCGTCGGCCGGCTGGGAGCCTTCGTGTCCGTGAACTCGGCGCTCGAGGTCGACTGCCTCGGTCAGGTCAACGCGGAGAGCGTGGGCGGACGGCAGATCGCGGGGATCGGCGGCCAGTTCGACTTCGTGCTGGGCGCCGCGCGGGCGGTGGGCGGCCGTGCGGTGATCGCGCTGCCGTCCACGGGGCGGGACGGTCAGGTGTCCCGGATCGTCCCGGCCCTGGGCACGGCGGGACGGGTGACGTCGCCGCGCTATCTCGCCGACTACGTGGTCACGGAGTTCGGGGTGGCGGCCTTACGGGGACAGAGCGACGCCGGGCGGCGTCGCGCGCTGCTCGCGATCGCCCACCCGGCGTGGCGGGAGCGGCTGGAGTCGGCTACGACTTGAGCGTGTCGATGGAGGCGAAGATCTCGGCGTTCTCGGGGAAGCGATATGTTTCCTGGTTATTGTAGACTCGCTTCCCGTCGATGTCGACGAAGAAGACGCCGCCCATGCTCTCCACGAGGTGCGCGGTGATCCCGTACTTATCCTTGATGGCGGCCTGCAGACTGGAGGCCTGGGGTAGATAGTTTCACTCGCCGCAGTACGTGATCACGATCTTCATCGTGTCCTCCTTGAAAGTGGTGTCGTGTCCATGATAGCGGGGCATCCCGAACCGAGTCAATCCGCGAAGCCGGTGCTCATCGATACCGACCCCGGCATCGACGACGCCTTGGCGCTCTGCCTGGCCTGGGGCACGCCGGGGCTTGCCGTCGAGGCCGTCGCCACCGTCGCCGGCAATGTCTCGATCGACCTGGCCACTGCCAACACCGCGCGGCTCCTCGCGGCGGCCCGCCCTCCGCGGCCGCCGCGCGTGGCGCGCGGGGCGGCCTCGCCCCTCCGGCAGCCTCTCGTCACGGCGGCCCACGTCCACGGCGATGACGGCCTCGGGAACGTGAACCGGCTCGTGGACGCGGCGGGGCGTCCCCGCTACCCCGTGCCGTCTCTGGATCTCGAGCGTATCGACGCCGCCGACCTCATCCTCGAGACCGCCGATCGCTTCGGGAGCGCCCTGATCCTGATCGCGCTGGGACCGCTCACCAACCTCGCCCTGGCCCTCCGCCGCGACGCCGCCCGGCTGCGCCGTGTCGGGCGCATCGTGGTGATGGGCGGGGCGGTCACCGCGCCGGGCAATGTGACGGCGGCGGCCGAATTCAACTTCTACGTGGATCCCGACGCCGCCGCCGAGGTGCTCGCGGCCGGCCTGCCCGTGGACCTGGTGCCCCTCGACGTCACGCGGCAGGTGGTGCTCGGCCGCGCCGATCTCGAGGGCGCGCTGGGCGCGCCGCGCGACGGGGTGGGGCGCCTACTCCTGGACCTGGCCGCCTACGGGTTCGAGCGCTGGAAGCCCGGCATCACGCTGCACGATCCGCTCGCGGTGGCGGTGGCCGAGGATCCCTCGCTGGTGGGCTGGACGCCGTTACACGTGGTGGTCGAGACGGAGTCGCCGCTGACGCGGGGCCTGTCGCTGGCCGATCGGCGCGAGCGGGCCTACGATCGCGCGCCCGCCAACTGCCGCGTCGCGCTCACGGTGGACGCGCCGCGCGCGCTCGCGCGCGTGCTGGAGGGCCTGTGCCGCGCGTCTGCGTCGTAGGCTCCGCGAACGTCGATTTCACGGTGGCTCTCGAGCGCCTGCCGAGCCCCGGGGAGACGGTGTCGGGCGGCACGCTGCTGAGGAATCTCGGGGGGAAGGGCGCGAACCAGGCGATGACCGCGCGGCGGCTGGGCGCCCAGGTGCGCCTGCTCGGTGCCGTGGGCGATGACGCCTCGGGCGCCGAGATCCGCGCGCGCCTCGGCGCCGAGGGCATCGACGTGGAGGGCCTCGTGGCGGTGGCGGGGACGGCCACCGGCACCGCGCTCATCTGCGTCGACGCGGCGGGCCGGAACCAGATCGCGGTGGCCCCCGGCGCCAATCACGCGGCGACGGTGGCCGCGCTGGCGCCGCATACGAGCTCGATTCGCTGGGCGCAGGTGGTGGTCTGCCAGCTCGAGCTGCCGCTGCCCGTCGTCGCGTGGGCGCTCGGCGAGGCGCGAGCGGCGGGCGCGGTGACGATCCTGAACCCGGCGCCGATGCGCGAGCTGGAGCCGGGACTCCTGGCGCTGGCGGATTATCTCACGCCCAACGAGGGCGAGGCGGCGCGCCTGGCCGGGGCGGCGGTGAGCGATCTCGCCTCCGCGCGGGCCGCCGGCGAGCGCATCCGCGACAACGGAGCCGGCATCGTGATCCTCACGCTGGGTGGCCAGGGCGCGCTCGTCTGCGGCGCCGAGGGCGCGGTGCACTTCCCCGCGTTCCCCGTGACCGTCGTGGACACCACCGCGGCGGGGGACGCGTTCAACGGGGCGCTCGCCGTCGGCCTGGCCGCCGGCGGGACGCTCGAGCAGGCGCTCCCGCTGGCCAATGCCACGGCCGCCCTCACGTGCATGGCCCGCGGCGCCCAGGACGCGCTCCCCAGCCGCGCCGACGTGGAGCGATTCCTCGCCGCCCTCAAGCGTTGATGGGGATCAGGGCGGGGGAATGCGCGCGCGCAGCGCGTTCACCCGCGTGAGGGCGGCCTGCACGGTGCCCCGGGTCAGACGGCCCTCGTCGAGCGCTCGCTGGATGGCGCCGATCACGCGCTGCGCCGCCCGCGGCTCGCGCTTCACGGTGTTCTCCGACACCAGCAGCACGTCCGCGCTCGCGCCCAGCGCCAGCAGTGTCGCCTCCTCGAGGCCGTAGTTCTGGGTGATGGCGCCCATGAGGAGGTCGTCGGAGACGACCACGCCCTTGTAGCCCAGGCGGGCGCGCAGCACGCGCTTGATCGTGTACCAGGACAGCGAGGCCGGGTGCCACGTGTCGAGATGACGGTTGAACACGTGCCCGGGCATCACGGCATCCGCCAGCCCTTCCTTGATCAAGGCGCGGAACGGGACCAGCTCGACGTCGAGATTGGCGGTGTCGGTCACGTCGGTGAAGCCGTGATGCGAGTCGCCGACGCTGCTTCCGTGGCCGGGGAAGTGCTTGAGCGCGGTGAGCACGCCCGCCGCGTGCATGCCGCGGATGAAGGCGCGGGCATGGGCGGTCACCTGCTCCGGGTCGCTCGAATAGGTGCGACCCAGCGCGACCACCGCCGGGTTCGCGGGATTCACCGCCACGTCGACCACCGGCGCGAGGTTCCAGTTGACCCCCGCCTCGCGGAGCCGCTCGCCGAGCCGCCGCGCCTCCTGTTCGGTGAGCGCGACCTGCGCGCTCTCCCCCATGTCCTGCGCCGAGGGAGCGGGCGGATAGCCGGCGCGCATCGAGAGGCGGAGCACGCTTCCGCCCTCGGCATCGGTGGCGATCAGTAGCGGGCGGCCCGTGCACCGCTTCGCCAGGGCCTGGGCGTCCGCGGTCAGCCGCGCGAGCTGCTCGGGATCGGTGATGTTGCGGGGCGCACGCGTGGCGGCGTCGCGCTCGAACAGGATGATGCCCCCCACGCGCACGTCGCAGATGAGCGCGCGCAGCTCGTCGTTGCCCTCCACCGTCGTCCCGCGGAAGCCGACGAGCAGCAGGTCGCCCAGGGGCAGGCGTCGGGGAGCCGCGCCCGGGCCCGTGCCGGCGCAGCCGTCCGTGATCAGCAGCACCGCAAAAATCAGGGACGCGAGGCGGCGGGACACGCGGCCGCCCGTGAGGCGCGCGAGCGCCCCGAGTCTCAGCGGGCGCTCCGGGCAGCCTCCACGAGGCGCCGCACCCGGGCGGCATCCACGGGATTGCTCACGAGGCCGTCACGCTTGACCGCGGTCCCCACGATGAGACCGTCCGCGACGGCGAGCAGCTCGCCGGCGGTCTCCGCGGTGACGCCGCTGCCCACGAGGAGCGGGACCGCGCCCACCGCGTCGCGCACGCGCTTGAGATCGCCCGGCTCGGTGGGGGAACCGGTCGCCGCGCCGGACACGATGAGGGCGTCGGCGAGCCCGCGCTCCACGCAGTCACGCGCCTCCTGCTCGATCGAGACCTGGGCCAGGGGCGCCGCGTGTTTCGTCTGCACGTCGGCGAGGATCTTCACGTCGGCGCCGAGGAAGCGCCGAGCGCGGAGCAGATCGTGGGCGCCGCCCTGGATGATGCCCTGGTCGGTGAGCACCGCGCCCACGTGCACGTTGACCCGGATGAATCGGGCACCTGCCGCCAGCGCCACCGCGAGGGCGGACACGCCGTCGCTGCGCAGGACGTTGACGCCGAGGGGCAGCCGCACCACGCGCGCCACCTCGCGGGCCGCCGCCACCATCGCCGCCACCGTCTCCGCCCCGACGCGGCCGCCCGTGAACGGGGCGTCGCCGAAGTTTTCCACGAGGAGCGCGTCGACGCCGGCGGCGGCCAGCGCCTCGGCGTCTCGGAGGGCGGCGGCGACCACGCCCTCCATGCTTCCGGCCCAGCGCGGGCTGCCGGGCAGGGGCGGCAGGTGCACCATGCCGATCACGCCGCGCGGCACTCCGATGATCGCCGCGAGCCCCGGACGAGCCGACATGTCGAGATGATATCATTTGCTTGAAATGACTCCTCGTGAAGGGCCCGAGCCGGCGCGCGTCTTCTACGGCTGGTGGGTGGCCCTGGCCTTCGTGGTCACCGTGTTTCTGTCGACGGGCATCCGGTTCACGGTGGGCCCGTTCCTCAAGCCGATCGTCACCGACCTCGGGCTGGATCGAGGGAGCTTCTCCCTGGTCGTCTCCCTTTCACTCTTCCTCTACGGCGCGCTGACGCCGGCGGTCGGTGCGCTCGTCGACCGGATCGGATCGCGCGCGGTCTGCGCCGCGGGTGGTGTGATCATCGCGGCGTCGCTCGCGCTGTCCGCGCGCATGACCAGCTACTGGGAGTTCGTTCTCTACTACGGCGTGCTCGCCTCGCTGGGCCTGGCCGCCACCGGCCACGTCGTCGCCTCGGCGACGCTCACGCGCTGGTTCGTGCGGCGCCGCGCCACCGCGCTGAGCGTGGTGGGCGCCGCCGGCATGGCCGGGATCTCGCTGCTGGTGCCGGTGGTGATGTGGGCGATCCTCACGTTCGGCTGGCGCGGCGCGTGCCTCCTCCTCGGCACGACCGCGCTCGCGGTGATCCTCCCCCTCTCGCTGCTGGTGCTCCGGGATACGCCGGAGGCCTTGGGTCTCACGCCCGACGGCGATCCGGCCCCGCCGGAGGGCGCGTCCGTCGCCGGCCTCGAGCGGACTCGCGTCGGGGCGGCGCTGCGGACTCCCGCCTTCTGGCAGCTCGCGGGCGGGCTCAGCACGTGCGGCTTCTCCATGAGCCTAATCGCCTCGCATGGCGTGCCCATGCTGACGGATCACGGCTTCCACGCCATGACCGCGTCCTCCGCGGTGGGACTGCTCGGGCTCACGAGCATCGGCGGTGCCCTCGGCGTCGGCCTGCTCTCCGACCGCATCGGCCGTCAGCCCGTGCTCGCCGCCCTGTACCTCGTCCGGGCGGCCGGGTTCGCGCTGCTCTTCCTGGTTGGAGATCCCGCCCTGCTCCTTGCCGTGGCCGCGCTGGGGGGCGTGGCGATGTCCGGGAGCATCGCGCTCACCTCGTCGATGACGGGAGACCTGTTCGGACGGCTCTCGGTCGGCTCCATCTTCGGCACGATATTCCTCGCGCATCAGACGGGCTCGGCGCTGGGCGCCTGGCTCGGCGGCGCGCTCTTCGACGCCACCGGCGGCTACGGGGCGGCGTTCGCGGTCGCCTGCACGCTGCTGCTGATCGGCGCCGGGCTCTCCCTCACGATCGGCGCGGCGGCGAATCCGGCAGAGCGGACGGTGCCGGCGCCGCGTCCCGTCGCCGGCGGCCGGTGAGGACCAGTCCGCCGGCGCCCACCTCGCTGCCGGCTCGCCTGCGCGCCCTCCTGGCGCGGTGGTCGGGGCAGGCGGAGCCCCCCAAGCGCGCGCTCGTCCTGGCCGGCGGCGGGGTGATCGGCGGCATGTACGAAGTGGGCGCGCTGGCCGCGCTCGACGAGGCCCTCCCCGGCTTCCGCGCGAACGACTTCGACCTCTACGTCGGGTCGAGCGCGGGCTCGGTGGTGGCCGCGCTCATGGCCAATCAGATCCGTCCCCTCGACCTCTACGCGATCCTCGACGAGAGCCGGGAGGACGCGCTCAACTTCCACAGCGGCTCGGTGTATCAGCGCGGCGCGATCGCCGACGCGGGGCGTAGCTTCCTGCGGCTGATCTGGGCGGTGGGGAAGCAGCTGACCACGAACTTCCGGCTCGACTGGCCCGACATCCTCGCGCGGAGCCGGCCCGACATGCCCGCGGGCTTCTTTTCCGTGCGGCAGCTCGAGGACTTCATCCGGCGCGCGTTCGCGACCAGGGGGCTCGCCAACACCTTTCCCGAGTGTCCGCGGCCGCTGCTCATTCCCGCGATGGATCTGGACCGCGCCCGCCGCGTGGTGTTCGGCACGGGCCGCTTCGTGGACACGCCCATTTCGGAGGCCATCGCGGCGTCCTCGGCCATCCCCGGCTTCTTCGAGCCCTTCCGCGTCGACGGACGCGACTACGTGGACGGCGACGTCGGCAACACCGGACATGCCGACCTCGCGGTCGAGGCGGGCGCGCGCCAGCTCGTGATCATCAATCCGCTGGTGCCCCTCCGCTCGGACGGCGAGGGGCCGGTGTCGCGCTATCTCCGAGGGCAGGGGCTCTACGGGATCCTGGAGCAGGTGGGCCGGATCAACAGCCAGAGCCTGCTCGAGCTCGGGTTGCGCGAGCTGTCCTTGCGCCATCCGAGCCTCGAGATCCACCTGGTGCAGCCGTCCAGCGGCGACACGCCGCTGTTCGGGCCGTCCATGGGCTTCGAGGCAAGCCGCCAGGCGCTCCGATTCGGCCGCGAGTCCGTGGGCGAGTGGCTGAGGGGCGAGGGGAACGGGCTACGGCGCGCCTTCGCATCCGCCGCGGTCCGCTGAGTCGTCAGCGGAGCACGAGCGTCATGGCCACCGGATCGTCAGTCGGCCGCCACTGGCCGCCGCGCTCCTCCCACGTCCGGTAGGCGACCAGGAGCTTCTTGATGGCGACGTTCTCCGGGGCCAGCGCCGCCGCGCGCTCGAAGGCGGCGCGCGCGCGGGCCGTGTCGTAGATGCGGGCCGCCGCGGCGCCGAGCAGATACTGCGCCCGGGGGCTCTTGGGATCCGCGGCCGCCGCGCGCTCCGCGAATTCGAGGGCGCGCCCATAGCGGTTGAGCCGAAGCGACGCGGCGGCCGCGCCCTCCAGCGCAGCTGCGTACCCGGCGTCCCGCGCCAGTGCGTCCTCGAACTGCGCGAGGGCCTGTCGCATCATCGCCTGCCGCGCGAGGGCGAACCCGACCGCGGTCCGGGCGTCGGGCGTCGCGAGGAGCGCCTGACCCTCGCTGGAGAGCAGGGGCAACGCGACGCGCTGGGCGCCCGTGACGAGCATGCCGTTGCTCTCGGCGGTGTTGAGATAGAGGGACCGCGGAGCGGAGAACTCTAGCGGAAGACGATCGTCGGTATTGAGCTGGGCGTCGGCGACGAGGCGCGCCGTGTCCTCGGTGCCGAGCCGGAAGTAGCTCAGGAAATCGGGCCAACCGGGTGTCGGGCCGAAGAGGCGCCGCGCCGCCGGATTGCCAGCGAGCCGCTCCTGCACGGCGCGGAGATCGACGGGACGCGGCTCGACCGATCCCACGAGGAGGAAGTCGCCGGGGGTGGCGGCCCAGACAGCCGTGGCGCGAAAGACCGAGGCGAAGGTGCGGATCACCATCTTCAGGTCCTCGGCCTCGAGCGCGTACGCCTGCACCCACTGCACCATCACGCCGCCCGGCTGGAGGCGGTCGCGCGCGTGCTGGAACATCTCGACGGTGAAGAGCGATGCGAGCCCGCCGATCCAGGGATTGGAGGGCTCGGACACGATCACGTCGTAGCGGCGGGGCGTGATCAGCAGGTAGTTCCGCCCATCGGCGATGGAGACGTGGACCTTGGGGTTGTCGAGCACGTTGGCGTTGAACGCGCCGAAGAAGCGCGCGGCCTCCACCACCGACGGCTCGATCTCCACGAGATCGAGCCGCTCCAGCGGATAGCCGGTGATGGCGCCCGCGGTGACCCCGCTGCCGAGGCCGATGACGAGCGCCTGCTTGGTCGTGGGATGCAGGAGCATCGGCAGATGGCCCAGCATGAGCTGGGTGACGATGTCATAGCTCGTGGAGGCGTCGGTCTTTCCGTTCACGCGCAGGAAGAGGTTGTCGCTCTCCTGGTGGACGGTCACGGTGGCGGTCGGGCCGTCACGGTAGTAGAGGATCTGCTTGGGGACGGCGCGCGTCCTGAATTGCTCCCAGCCGAGGCGCTGGTACTGCTGCGCGTACACCGCCACGCCGCTCGACAGCACGTCCCGGCTCCACGCGGGAAGGAACCAGGCGCCCCCCGCGAGGGCGATGGCGAGCGCGGCGGCGAGCTGTCGCCGGCGGCGCACGGGGCGCGGCGGGCCCAGGAAGAGGGCGACAGCGAGCAGCAGGTTGCCGACCAGTGCCGCCCGGAACGACGCGTGAAGACCCAGGGCGGGGATCAGCACCAGGCCGGCGAGCGCGCTCCCCGCGATGGCGCCCAGCGTGTTCACGGCGTAGGTGCGCCCCACGTCCTCGCCGGCACGGCCCGCGCCCCCGGCGGCCGCGGACACCGCGCACGGAAACGTGGCGCCGATGAACAGCGTGCCGAGGAGCAGGGCGGCGATGGAGACCACGATCTGGGTGAGCTGAACCGCCGCCGGGGCATCCGAGTGGGCGAAGCCCCGGAGGAACAGGGCGGGGAGGCGATCGTACACGAGCATCGCTCCGGCGGTGGACAGCGCGATCGCCATCTGGAGCACGGCGAAGCGTCCGGGCGTGGCCGGGCGCCGGCCCCGTATCCACGAGTAAAGGGCGCTGCCACCCGCGATGCCGATGAGGAACGCGAGGAGCATGGCGGTGAACGCATAGGTGGAGCTTCCGATGATGAGGGCGAGCGCGCGGGTCCACCCAACCTCGTACACCATCGCGATGGCGCCGGAGACGCCCAGGGCGAGCACGGTCGCGCGGCCCTCGGGGGTGAGCGGAAGCGGCGCGGTGACGTCGACGGCGAGCACGGGAGCGGGCTCGGGGCGAAACCGCGCGTACCCGATGGCGAGCGCACCCACCACGAGATTCGCGGCGGCGGCGCAGGCAAGACTCCATCGATTCCCGATGGCCGGAAGCAGCAGATAGCCGGCGACCGCCACTCCTGCGACCGCGCCGAACGTGTTGATCGCGTAGAGGACGCCGACGGTGCGACCCAGCCGGCCGGGATCCCGCGTCAGCGCCTGGGCGAGCACGGGAAGCGTGCCCCCCATCAGGGTCGTCGGCACGAGGAGCACGAGGCCGACGAGGACGAACTGCACGAGCGTGAAGGTGCCGTACGAGAGGGCCAGGCCGCGGGCGAGAGCGAGGTAAGCCGCCGCGGCGGCCGCGAGAAGCAGGGGCAGCAGCGCACAGTAGACGCCGATCCCCACCTCGAGCCAGCCGTAGGCCGCGATGAGGTTCTTGAGCCGCGGCGCGCGCCGCGCGAGCAACCAGCTGCCGAGCGCGAGCCCCGCCATGAACGCCACCAGCACCGTGGTCGTGGCGAGCACGGTGTGACCGAACACGAGCCCGAGCATCCGCATCCAGACGATCTGGTAGACGAGGCCCGTCGCGCCGGAGAGGAAGAAGCAGATCGCGAGGAGGAGGAACACACGGGCATGAGCGGCGTAGGGGGGAGCCGGAGACTCGGCGGTCGCCATGGATGGGCTGCCACGACGATACCGCAGCCCACTGCTGAGTTCCAAAGGTTGCTGCCCGCGGTCGGCGCGGTGTATCCTCCGCCTGCGATGCCGACCCCGCCGGGCGTTGATGTGCTGGTCCTGCACGGGCCCAATCTCAACCTTCTCGGGACACGCGAGCCCGCGGTCTACGGCCGCACCTCCCTGGCCGAGGTGGACCGCCTGATCGCCCGCCACGCGGCCGCGCGCGGGACCCAGGTCACCTGCCGCCAGTCCAACCACGAAGGGCAGCTGGTGGAGTGGATCCAGAGCGCCGCGGCGGAGGGGTTTCACGCGGTCGTGATCAATCCGGGCGCGCTCACGCACTACTCGGTCGCGCTGCGCGACGTGATCGCGGCGGTGCGCGTGCCCGTGGTGGAGGTTCACCTCTCGAACATCCACGCGCGGGAAGAATTCCGCCGCCACTCCGTGACGGCGGCGGCCGCAGCGGGCCAGATCTCCGGCTTCGGCCCGTCGAGCTACGTGCTGGGACTGGACGCCGCGCTCCTCCTCGCAGGTCGCGCGGCCGCCGCGTCGCGTCCGCGGGCCCGACGTCCGGCCAAGCGGCGCGCGCGCGGTGAATGACGTCCCCGACACCCCCGTCCAACCGTCGTCCCGACACGTAGCGGAGCCGGACGAGGGGGACCTCATCCGCCGCTGCCAGGCCGGTGACGTGGCGGCGTTCGAGCCGCTCGTCGAGAAGTATCGCGGCCGCGTGTGGCGGCTGGCCTACCAGGTGCTACGGGATCGGGAAGAGGCGCTCGACTGCGCCCAGGAGGCCTTCGTACGCGCATTCCAGTCCTTATCGAGGTTCCGCGGCCAGTCCGCCTTCTACACGTGGCTGTTCCGGATCACGCTCAACGTGGCCACCGACCGACACCGCGCGAGGGGGGCGCGGGCGCGCGCCTTCGGCGCCGAGCGGGTGACGGAGGACGAGTGGGCGCGCAGCGCGACGGATGCCGGCCCGCGCCCCGACGAGGCGGCGGCGGGCATGGAGCGGCGCGAGCGCATCCGGCGGGCCCTCGATTCCTTGCCGCCCAAGGCACGAACGATTATCATGCTCAGTGATATCGAGGGGTTGTCCTACCGTGAGATCGCCCAGGTGCTGGATTGTCCCATCGGAACGGTGATGTCGAGGCTTCATAATGCGCGCCGGAGGCTCCGCGCGGCGCTCGGCCCCATGCTTGCCGCGCTGCTGTGGCTCGGCCTGACGCTCGTGCCCGGGCTGGCCGACGCCGAGCAGATGATCCGCTTCGGGATCCGCGTGCTCCAGGCCTCGTCCCCCGAGCGGCCCACCCCCGTCAGTCCCGAAGCCGAGGCCGACGAGCGCCTGCGGAAGATCCTGCCGCGCCTGCGGACGCTGTTCCGCTACACCGACTACACCACGCTGGATCGACAGCGCGCGGAGGTGCCACTGGGCACCCAGCAGCGCTTCCCGCTGCCCGGCTCGCGGCAGCTCGAGGTCACCCCCGATCAACTGCAGGGGCAGTCGCTCCGCATGAGGGTACGTCTGCTGCGCGGCGAGCAGCCCGAGCTCCGCACGATCATGTCGGTGGCGCCGGGCGCCCCTGCCGTCCTGGGCGGCCCGCCCCACGGCGACGGCGTGCTCATCATCATCCTGTGGGCGAATCCGAATCCCGACTGAGCGCCCGGTGACCGAGGAGCGCTACTTCCGCGAGCGGGCCCGCATCGAGCAGGGCCACCTCAAGTACCGCGACAAGCTGAAGGACGAGGGCAAGCTCTTCGTCCGCGACCGTCTCCGCCTCCTGCTCGATCCCGGCGCCGAGTTCCAGGAAGACTTCCTCTTCGCCCGAAACCAGGAGGCGGACACGCCCGCCGACGGCGTCGTCACCGGTGTGGGCACGGTGGGCGGGCGCGCCGTCTGCGTCATGGCCAACGACTACACCGTGAAGGCGGGGTCGTGGGGCGAGAAGACGGTCCAGAAGATCGTCCGCATCCAGGAGCGCGCCCAGCGCCTGCAGATCCCCCTCGTCTATCTGGTCGACGCCGCCGGAGGGCGGATCTCGGAGCAGATCAAGATCTTCCCCGGGCGCTATCACGCGGGGCGCATCTTCTACAACGAGGTCCAGCTCTCCGGCGTGGTGCCGCAGGTGTGTATCCTCTTCGGTCCCTCGCCGGCGGGCTCGGCGTATCTTCCCGCGCTCACCGATCTCGTCATCATGGTGGACGGCAAAGCCAGTCTCTACGTCGGCTCGCCCCGGATGGTCGAGATGGCCATCGGGGAGAAGACCACGCTCGAGGAGCTGGGCGGCGCGCGCATGCACTGCACGGTGTCCGGCTGCGGCGACGTGCTGGCCCCCTCGGACGAGGAGGCCATCGCGCTGGCGCGGCGCTATCTCGCCTTCATGCCCGACTCCTATCGGGCGCGGCCCGCGCGGGTCACCCCGGCGGGGGCGCGCACCGGACGCCCCATCGAGGAGATCGTCCCCTTCGACCAGCGGAAGTGGTTCGACATGTACGAGGTCGTCGATCGCGTCGTCGACGAGGGCTCGTTCTTCGAGGTCAAGCGCCTTTTCGCGCCCGAGATCATCGTCGGTCTCGCGCGCCTGGACGGACGTGCGATCGGCATCGTGGCGAATCAGCCGAAGGTCAAGGGCGGCGTCCTGATGGTGGACTCGTCCGACAAGGCGGCGCGGTTCATCAACCTCTGCAACGCCTTCAACAGTCCCCTCGTGTATCTGGCCGACGTCTCCGGCTTCATGGTCGGCAGCAAGGTGGAGCGCGCCGGCATCATCCGCCATGGCGCGAAGATGGTCTTCGCGACCTCGCAGGCCACCGTGCCGAAGATCTGCGTCGTCGTGCGGAAGTGTTACGGGGCCGGGCTCTACGCGATGTGCGGGCCCGCCTTCGAGCCGGACGCCGCCCTCGCGCTCCCGCAGGGCCAGGTGGCCATCATGGGCCCCGAGCCCGCCGTCAACGCCGTCTACTACAACCGGATCATGGAGCTGCCTGAGGCGGAGCGCGCCGCCTACGTGAAGGCCAAGCGCGACGAGTACGCCGAGGACGTGGACATCTACAAGCTCGCGTCCGAGATGCTGGTGGACGGGATCGTGGCGGGGCGCGAGCTGCGCGCCGAGCTGATCAAGCGCCTCGCCTACGCGGAGTCGAAGCAGCAGGAGTTTCCGACCCGCCGCAACCCGATCCTCCCCGTCTGAGGCCGCGCCCGGAATCGGCGGGGGCCACGCCGTGACGAGCCTCGTCCTCGCGATTCGCTTCCTCACCGTCGTGCCGGTGCCCGGACGCGCGGGGACCGATCCGGGCGCGCTCGGCCGCGCCGCCTGGTGGTTCCCGCCCGTCGGTCTCGTCCTTGGGCTCGTCCTCGCCGCCGCCGATTACGGGCTCTCCCGCCTGTTCCCGCCGCTGGTGACCGCGCTGCTCGTGGTGAGCCTCTGGAAACTGCTCACCGGTGGCCTGCACCTGGACGGGCTCGCGGACTGCCTCGACGGGCTCGCCGGCCGCGATCCCGCGCACCGGCTCGCCATCATGCGGGACAGCCGGATCGGCGTGTTCGGCGCGCTCGGGCTCGTGCTCGTCGTGCTGCTCGCGTGCGGAGTCCTCACGGAGCTGCCCGTCGCGGCGCGGGGACCAGCCCTGCTGCTGGCGCCCACGGTCGGCCGTCTCGCGCCGCTCGTCGTGGGCGTGATCATGCGACCGGCCACGCCGGCGAGGGGATCCGGGGCCGCGTTCATCGATGCGCTGCCGGGCTGGGCCCCGCTCGTCCACACCACGGCGGTCCTGGTCCTGGGCGCGCTCGTCCTCGGGCCATTCGGGCTGGTCGTCGTGATCGCAGGCCTCGGCATCGCGCTGCTCGCGACCTGGGCGCTGGCCCACGGCCTCGGCGGCGCCACCGGCGACGTGCTGGGCGCAGGCGTGGAGCTGGCGGAGCTCGGCGTGCTCCTGGCGGCTTCGGCCCACGCGCGGCTGGGCGGGTTCTAGATGAGCACCGTGGTCTACCTGGTGCGGCACGGCGCCGTGGTCGGCGCGGAGACGCGGCGCTTCATCGGTCATCTGGACGTGCCGCTCTCGCCGCACGGCGAGCACCAGGTGGCGGCGGTGGCCCGCCGCCTCGCCGCGGTGCCCCTGGTCGCGGTGTACTCGAGCGATCTCGTACGCACGCGCCGGAGCGCCGACCTGGTCGCCGCGCCCCATGGCCTTCGCCCCATCGCCGTCGCCGGTCTTCGCGAGTTCGCCATGGGGCAATGGGAGGGGCTGACCGCCGAGGAGATCCGCGCCCTCGCCCCGGACGCCTTCGCCGCCTGGATGGCGGACGTGGGACGGTTCCAGTTCCCCGGCGGCGAGAACCTCGATCAGGTGGCGACGCGGTCCTGGGCGGCCTTCGAGGACATCGTGGCCGCGCACGAGGGGCAGCGCGTGGCGATCGTGGCGCATGGCGGGAGCCTGCGGGCCATTCTCTGCCGCGCCCTCGGGATGGGGCTGGACCGCCTGCTCGCCCTGGGCCAGGACTATGCGGGGCTCTCGATGCTGGAGCGCCCGGCGGGCGCCTGGAGCCTGGTGCTTCTGAATCACCACGAGCCCCTGGCGCTCGTCGGCGAGCCGGAATCCCGGGGCAAAGGCGCCCGGTGATCACGCGCCGGCATTTGCTCGGCCTGGGGGCGGCGGCGCTGACCGCGCGGCCCGGGCGCGTCGGCGCGGACACCCCCGTCCGGGGCGGGACCCTCAAGGTGATCGGGCCCGAGCCGTGGACGTTCGATCCCCACGCGCCTCACGGGGGCGACATCGCGGCGCTCGTGGGCTCGCTGGTCCGACGCCCCCTTTTCAAGCTGGCGCCCGACTTCACGCTCCAGCCGGATCTCGCGCTCAAGGCCGACATCTCCCGGGGTGGGCGCACCTATACGATCGCGTTGCGGCCCGGGGTGCGATGGGACGATCGCGCCCCGCTGCGCGGCCGCGAGGTGGTGGCCGAGGACGCGCGGTACTCGCTGGAGCGTGCGCTACGGCGGGCGCCTCTAACGGCGCGGCTCGGTCCGGTGGAGGCGATCGAGGCGACCGACCGCCATGTGCTCCGGATCGACCTGGCCGATGCCTTCGCGCCGCTCCTCGCCGCTCTCGCCGAGCCGTGGGCCGCGGTGCTGCCGCGCGAGCTCGAGGATCGCGCGGGCGAGCTCCGGACGGCGGAGGCCTTGGCCGGCTGCGGTCCCTTCCTCCTCGAGCGCCACGAGCCGGGTGTCAAGGCGGTGTTCGCGCGGAACCCCGGCTATCACACGAGGCAGCGGCCCTACCTCGATCGTGTCGAGTGGCTGTTCATCAAGGAGCGCGCCACCCGGCTCTCGCTCTTCCGCGCGGGGCAGGTGGATCTCCCGTTCCACGACGGCGGCCTCACGCGCGCGGAGGCCTCAGACCTGCGCCGGACGAATCCCGCGTACCCCGTCGCGTACTGGGACGGGCTGGGCGGCCGCCGGTTGGCGCTCCGCGCCGATCGGTCGCCGCTGGGCGACGCGCGAGTGAGGCGCGCGTTGGCCCTCGCCATCGACCGCAAGCGCTGGGTGAGCGAGCTGCTGGATGGCCAAGGGATCGAGGATTCCGGGCCCGTGCCTGCCGCCTTGCGCGAGTGGAAGCTCTCGGGACGCGCGCTCGGCGACGGCGCCCGCTGGCTCGCACACGATCCCGCGCAGGCGCGGCGGCTGCTCGACGAGGCGGGGCTGCCCCTCCGGCAGCGGATACGCTGCGCGGTGACACCGGGCGGCCCCGACGCGGCCGCCGAGCTCGATCGGCTGATCGCGAGCTTCAGGGACATCGGCGTGGAGCTTCAGCCCGTCGCGGAGGAGCCGGGCCGGGTCGAGGACGCGAGCTGGGGGCCGGTCGAGCCGGCCACCGAGGTGGACGGTCATCTCTACGGCGCCTACCGCTCGGGCCAGCCCGCGAACCGCAGTCTCGTGTCGGATCCGCGGCTGGACGAGCTCCTCGACGCCCAGCGCCGCGCCCGGTCTCGGCGCGAGCGGAAGGCGCTGATCGACGAGGTGCAGCGCCTCGTCGCCGACCAGGTCTACTATCTCTTCCCGCCGGCGCCGCAGCAGATCGCCTCCTGGGCTCCCTGGGTTCGCGGATATCAGCCGCGCGCCGCGATCGATCCGGGAGCGCAGCTCGAGTCGGTCTGGGTCACGCGACGCGGCTGAGCTCGTCGTCGAATTCCCGCCCACTCCTGATTCTCCCCGGATACAGGGGGTGTCCCCGATCGTGCCCACCTTGTGCGCCGCCGCTTCGCCTGCTACTGGTCCGGCACGGAGGACCAGGGCATGGCGATGGAGGCTCCGAGTCGGCGCGCGTCCGGGGAGACAGGCTTCACCCTGATCGAGATCATCGTCGCGGCGGCGGTGATCGGGGTGGGATTGGTCGGCGTGGTGGCGGGCTTCCTTCATGCCGTCGGCGGGCTCGAAGCCGGCCGCCAGCAGACGACCGCCGTCTTCCTCGCCGAGCAGCGCCTGGAGCAGCTCAAGGCCGTCGCCCTCGCCGATCTCCGCCACATCACCGCCGCCCGCTATTCGCCCGAAGGATACGGCGGCATCGTCAGCGAGGGGCAGGCGATGCCGGCCTACCGTCGCACGGTGACGATCACCGATGCCCCGGGGGGACTCGCCGGCGCGAAGCTCGTGGACGTCGACGTCTTCTATCGGCCGGTGGTCGGCTTTGGCGTGCTCGCGTCCGAGCGCTCGGTGCGGCTATCCGCCCTCCTCGCGTCGCGCCGATGAGGGTCCCCTCCGATCAACGCGGCGCCGCACTGCCGCTGGCGATGCTCTGCCTCGTCGCGCTCAGCGTGATGGTGCTCACGCTCCTGAGCCTCTCGGGCGTGGAGCCCCAGATCGCGCAGAACCTCACTGATACCGCCCGCGCCCGCTATCTCGCGGAGTCCGGCATCGAGTGGGCGTTCAAGCAGGTCGCGGCCTCGCCGGTCGGGGAGAACGGCGTCTTCGGCGCGAGCCTCTTCGCCGGCCCCGACATCGTCCCGGACACCGCGGACGATCAACAGCCCTCGGGCGTGCCGGGTCAGAACATCGCCGCGATGCTCACCGCGCTGAGCGCGCCGAGCCGGCTTCCCTCGCGGAGCGCTGCCGAGGGCGTGTACTCGGTGACGGTGCGGAACGACATTCTAGCCGGCGACGACAAGCTCACCGGCGTCGCACTGGACCCCGGCGACAAGCTCACCGATCGCAACGGCATCGTGATCGTGACGTCCACGGGGACCTATCGGAGCGCCACCCGCACCATCCAGGTGGTGATCAAGCGGGTCGGGATCCCGCCGTTCCCGGGCGCGGTGAACATCGCCGGCGACCGGGCGGAGCTGTTCCTCGGCAGCGGCAGCGCGGCCAGCGCAGACCGCGTCGACATCGACGGTCGCGACTACGACCGGAGCGGCGCCGAGAGCACCGCGAACCCGACCCGGCTCGGCATCCAGACGCAGCCCGGCGTCCAGTCGGATCTCGACATGTCGTACGAAGCGAGGGTCGAGACGCCGTTCGACGACGCGAACGTCTGCACCGGCGGTGACTGCAGCGCCGGGACGAGGGTCGCCAACCGTGCCGCGCGTCTCGGCGTCGTCAAGGGCAAGGATCAGTCCTCCGGCTCGGTCACGAGCGGACTCGGCGCCATCGGCCCCGACGCCTCGCTGAACCCGACCGTCATGACGAGCTTTCTCTCGCAGATCGTCTCGAATCCGGGCACCCAGGTCCTGAGCAGTACGGCGGCATGTCCCCTCGTCATGGCGGGAGGCGCCGGGGCCACGACGAGCACGCCCGCCGTGACCAATGGCTGCGGCCTGAGCCAGGCGGTCAACCTGGGGACGACGGGGGATCCCAAGATCGTCTACGTCCGGGGAGACCCGGGCGCTTCGACGTCGCTGACGGCCCTCACCCTGAGCGGCATGATCCAGGGAGCGGGCATCCTCATCGTGGAGGATGGTGATCTCCAGCAGCATGGAAGCCTGCGCTGGGACGGTGTCGTCATCGTGACCGGCCCGCAGGTCTCCATTGCGTTCCGGGGTGGCAGCACCACGACGATCTACGGCGCGCTCACCAGCATCGAGACACGTCCGAGCGCCGCGTCAGGACCGTACAGCGTCTTCATCGACGACGAGCTGGACTTCCGGACACGCATGAGCCGGCAGAACCTCGACATGGCCCAGCAGATGCTGGCGCTCCACACGATACTCAGCTGGAGGGAGCGCTAGGTGTGAACCGTCAGGAGGTTGTTCATCCGGGCCTCTTTTGCGAGGTTGGTGGTTGCGAAGCGACCAACACCGCAAGGACGGAGGCCCAGATGAACATCCATAAGAATGCCCGGACGACGCCGCGGAGTCGAGCCCAGATCGTGGCCCGGGTGCGCGGAGGGCACGAGGCGGCCGCGGCGGTGGCCACCGCCGTCGGGGTGAGCGAGCGGACCGTGCGGAAGTGGGTGGCCCGCTACGC
>DASTYT010000050.1 GCA_035764725.1 Candidatus Methylomirabilota bacterium
CTCCCGCGAGCTCGGCCAACGCGCGACGGCGCCGTCCGTACCTGAACAGCACGTAGGCGATCAGCGCGCTCACGACGACCACGAGCCCGAACAGGTGTCCGAGGGCACGGGCACGGCTCGCGATGAGGGTAATGGCGTCGCTGAAGAAATATCCCGCCGAGAGCCATGTGAGGGCCCAGACGAGCACGCCCGCGAGGTCATAGAGGACAAAACGCACCCTTCCGACGGCGAAGACGCCGGCGAGGGGCGGCAAGATGGTCGTCAGACCGGGTAAGAACTTCGCGACGAGCATGCTACGCGCCCCGTGACGGGCGAAGACCGCCGCGGCCCGGCGCCGGCAGTGGTCCGGCCTGGAAGAGCACCGATAGAGCCTTTCCAGCACGTTCGCGCCGTGCCGACGGCCGAGCTCATACCAGGCCAGGTCCGTCGCGAGTGCCACGACGGATAACGCCAACAGCGCGAGCACGATGTTGACGCGGCCGTGCGCGGCCAAGGCCCCCACTGCGAGGAGAATCGGCGCGGCGGGAAGCGGTATGCCGATCTGCTCGGCGACCGCGACCGCGGGCAGGATGATGAGGCCGTACTGCTCGACGAGGTGCAAGCTCTCGATCGGGCTCATCGGCTGCGCCCGATCGCGCCAAGCCTTCCCGTCACCGCTGTGACACCCATGCGCACAGTCATATGCACATTCTGTTCCCCGCGGTCCTCGGAGGAACCTAAGGTGTTATGAGGCGCGCGCGCCGTCCTACGGGGCGGTCGGCTTCGACACGATGGCGGCGACGCCGGCATCGCGGCACTGAGCGTTGAAGCGCGCCACATCTTCCGCGATGAGGCGCTCGAGCCGGCCGAGCTCACTCTCGGCGCGGCGGGCGAGGTCCGCCGTGAGGTCGCGCAGGGCCTGGGTCGGCGGCGCGTCCGCGTAGTCGATGAGGCCGATCACGGTGCCGATGCGCGTGTTGAGCTTGGCCGGAAACATTCGCGGATTGTCGGAGCGGACCTGGATGAGCTCCTCCTCCACCGCGGTGAGAGCCCGCGCCAGCGCCTGGGCCGCGGTCTTGATGGGCGGCGCGGCCAACCGATCGCGCCAGCTCTCGGCTTGCGCGCGGATGTCGCGCAGGCGCAGCACCGCGTCGTGCACGCGGCCGAGGAGCTCGTGGGCTTCGCGCGCCAGCGCGTAGGTCGCCCGCAGGTCGTCGTCGGTGGCGGCCGCCCGCGGATCCTTGACGAGCTCGACGTGCTGGGTGAGCGCGCGCCCGTTCACGGTGAGCCGCACCTGATAGGCGCCGGGCGGAACGCGGGGCGCCGTCAGCATCTCCGAGCTGCCGCCGCGCCCCTTGTTGTCGGGGAGCTTGGTGGCGTCACGCCCCCGGAGATTCCACACGAAGCGGTTCGCGCCCGCCAGCTTGGTCGGATGCGGCGGCTCCTCGGCGCCGTTGGCCGGCGCGTCGGGCTCGCGGGGGGCTTCCTCTCCGCCGCCCGCGCTCGGTCCGCTCGTGCTGGGCGCGGGCGCGCCTTCGGCCACGGGCGCCCGCTTGCTCGTGAAGGTCCGGATCTCCTTTCCGTCGGCGTCGAGGAAGCCCAGCGTCACCTCGCCGGCCGGGACCTCGCGCAGCCAGTAGTGCACGATCACGCCGCTGGGTGGGTTGTCACCGGCGTCCAGCTTCTGCTCGATCTTCTCGCCGGTGGGCGTCTCGACTTGGCGATAACCGTAGCCCAGGGACCCCGCCATGCGATAGGCGATCTCGCGGTAGGGCCCCGGGCTCATCCCGTGCCCGCGGTACGCGCGCCAGCGCACGGTGCGCCGCGGGGTGAAGAGGTGGGCATCGCCCGCGGTCACGGCATCCGCCATCTGATGGAGGGGCGAGAGATCGTCGAGGATCCAGAAGGAGCGCCCGTGAGTGGCGACCACGAGATCGCCATCCTTCACGATGAGATCGTGCACGGGAGCGACCGGCAGGTTCCCGCGGAGCCGGGTCCAGGCGCGGCCGTCGTCCAGCGACACCCACACGCCCGACTCCGTGCCGCAGTAGAGGAGACCGCGGCGGGCGGGATCCTCTCGGATCACGCGCGTGAACTCCCCGTCGGGCAGGCCCGCGTCCACGCGCGTCCACGTCCGCCCGTGGTCCGCGGTCTTGAAGAGATACGGCCGCCTGTCGTCATGCTTGTAGCGCGTGGCCGCCACGTAGCAGGTGGCGGCGTCGTGCGGCGACGGCTCGATGACGCTGATGAGCGCCCACTCGGGCAGCTCGGCCGGGGTCACCGTCTGCCAGGTGCGGCCGCGATCCCGCGAGAGGTGCACGAGGCCGTCGTCGGTGCCGGCCCACAGCACGTCGCGCTCGTGCGGCGATTCGACGAGGGCGAAGATGGTGCCGTAGACCTCCGCCCCGGTGTTGTCGCGGGTGATGGGGCCGCCCGAGGGGCCCATCTTGCTGGGGTCGTTGCGCGTGAGATCCTTGCTGACGATCTCCCACGTGTGCCCCTCGTCGGTGGAGCGGAAGATGACGTTGCCGGCAATCCAGAGCTCGCGTGGATTCCAGCGCGAATAGAAGATGGGAAACGTCCACTGGAAGCGGTAGCGATGCTCGCTGGGCGGCGTGCCCATGCCGTAGCCCTCGGGCCACACGCTGATGATGCGCTCCTGCCCCGTGCGGTGATCGTAGTGGATCATCCGGCCCATGCCCGGGCCGCTCCCGATGGCGCCGCCCACCACGATGCTGGGGTCGCCCGGCTTCACCGCGATGTAGCCGCTCTCGCCCCCGCCCGGCTGCACCCAGTCGATGGCGGTGATGGCGCCGCGATGGGACTGGCTCGGCAGACTGATGGCCCAGTTGTCCTGCTGGGAGCCGTAGATGCGGTAGGGCTGCTGATCGTCCGCGCACACGTGGTAGAACTGGGCGGTCGGCTGATTGTAGATGGACGACCACGACTGGCCGCCGTTGAACGACACGCAGGCGCCCCCGTCGTTGCCCTCGATCATGCGGCGGGAGTCGCGCGGATCGATCCAGAGGTCGTGGTTGTCCCCGTGCGGCGTCGCCACCTCCACGAAGCTCTTGCCGCCGTCGATGGACTTCCACAGGGAGTAGTCCATCACCCACAGGGTGTCGGCGTCGCTCGGATCGGGGACTACGTGCATGTAGTACCAGGGCCGGCCGCGGAGGCCCGGCTCCTCGCTGCCACGCTCCCAGGTCTCACCGCCATCGTTCGAGCGGAAGAGCGCGCCGTCCTCCGCCTCCACCACCGCGTACATGCGACGGCCGTCGGCGGGGGAGATCGCCACGCCGATGCGCCCGAGCACGCCCCGCGGCAGGCCGGGATTCCGGCTGATGTCGGTCCAGCTGTCGCCCCCGTCGGTGGACCGCCAGAGGGCGGATTCGGGTCCGCCGCTCGACATCCCCCACGGAAAGCGCTGCGCTTGCCACACCGCGGCCAGCAGCACGCGCGGGTTGCGGGGATCGAGCGAGAGATCGACCGCGCCCGCCCGTTCGCTCTTGAAGAGCACCGGCTGCCACGACACGCCGCCGTCGCGGGAGCGGAACACCCCGCGCTCGCGATTGGGACCCCACGCGTGGCCCAACGCGGCCACGTACGCGGTGTCGGGGTCGGTCGGGTGCACGCGCACGCGGCCGATGTGGCGCGTGTCCCTGAGGCCGAGGTTGCGCCAGGTGCGGCCGCCGTCGTCGGAGCGATAGACCCCGTCCCCGTGGGAGACGTTGCCGCGGATGCACGCCTCGCCGGTCCCCGCGTAGATCACATTGGGCGCGGAAGGCGCCACCGCGAGGGCGCCCACCGCCGCCGTCTCGAAGAAGCCGTCGGAGACGTTCTCCCAGTAGACGCCGCCGTCGGTGGTCTTCCACACCCCGCCGGCGCAGCCGCCGAAGTAGAAGGTGGACGGGACGCTGGGGTCACCAGCCACCGCCACCACGCGACCGCCGCGGTGCGGGCCGACGCAGCGCCAGCGAAGCGATGTGAGCGCGCGCGGATCGAGAGGCACGAGCGGGCTACTGGGCGCGCGAGCCGAGGAGCCGCGTGGAAATGCCGACCTGCTTCACGTACGGGAACATGCGGGCCTCCTTGGCGTGGGTCGGGGGGTGCACGTCGGTCCCCGGAGCAATAGCGCCGACCCTCGATCCTGTCAAGGGCGCACGGCCGCCGGGCGGATGACGCAGCCGCCGACGGGTCCCGCGACCGCTAGCCCACACTCACGCGGATCTCGCGCAGCCCGGCGCGCCGGGCTCCCTCCACGCGCCCCGCCCGCGCGCGCCTCGGCGCATCCGGGTCCCACAGCGCAAGCGCGGTGAGCACGGCGTGGCGCTGGGCCGGCCCGCGTCCCAGCGGCACGTGAAGACCCGGCCCCGTCACCTCGACCTGGGCCCCCGCGCGCAACAGGTG